>VGRB01000024.1 GCA_016875475.1 Deltaproteobacteria bacterium | reverse complement strand
AGGAGGCCCGGCCGCTGCCGGTCGGCCTGCTCCAGCTCCTCGAGTTCGACGACCGCGACGCCGTCCGCAACGGGCGGGCGAACCAGTTCCGGTGCCTGAGGAAGCCGTCGGACGACCCCGCGAACGAGGACCGGTTCAGGAGGGATTCGGAAGCACTCCTGGCCCAGCGGTGGTGGCTCGCGGAGGAGACCGCCTGGGTCCGGTGCTTCGGCCGCGGGCGCACGTTCGACACCACGGACTGCAGCGCCTACCACGTGGACAACTTTCGTGACGTGCTGGTCGTCGACAACCCGGCGCGGGATCTGTCCATGAGCACCCGGATGATCCTGGACGCGCTGGGCGCCCGGGAGGGCATGCGCATCGTCGACGTCGGCGCCGGCATGGGGTACTTCACCTTCAAGCTGGCAGGCACTATCGGCGAGACGGGCAAGGTCTTCGCCCTGGACACCGCCCCGTGCGCGGTCCGCTACATCCGGACCGCGATGGTCGGCCGGGGCGTGTCGAACGTCGAGGTCAGCCTCGTGTCCGACACCGTGGTCAAGTTCCCGTTCCAGGACATCGACGCGTTCATCTTCATCAACACGCCGTGCTGGTCCGGGAACCTGTCCCGCCGCGTGTACTACCTGGACATGTACCGGCGGATGGCCGCCGCGCTCCGTCCCGGGGGCAAGGTGGTCATCTGGTCCGCCGGGCGGAACATCAGCGACGCCGGCATCGACCCGCTGGATCCTCGCGAGATCGCGGAGGCGATGAAGCTCGCGGACCTGCACCTCGTGAACTCGACCTCGGTCGCGGAGTACGCCAGCGAGGACACCGGCACGCCGTTCCTGCTCGTCCTCAGGAAGCCCGGCTCCGACTGAGGCGTCCCTTCCGGACCCCGTCTCGCTGAGTCAGTTCGCGTGCCACACGAAGGGCGCACCGGGCTCCCCGGGTCCGTCCGGTCCGAGCGTGACCGCCCGCGCGTAGATGCGGGAGGGTTCCAGGTAGATGTGGCTGAGAACCGTGACCCGCTCGATCGACTCCGGCACGCGGATCTCGACGGCATGCGCAGTGGGAAGGTCGTCGAGGCGCGGCGGCTCGGACAGGATCCAGTGGGGCGGCGTACCCTCGGGGGCGACCCGGCCCCTCTCGAGCGTGGGGATCCGCGGAGGCGCGACCGACACCCAGGCGTCTTCGCCCCTTGCGCACACCAGGACCCGGATCGGGCGGTCCGCGAAAGGGACCCGGTAGCCCATTACCGGGCTCATCGCGCACTCGCGGCCGTCGCCGAGGTCCAGGACCTGCCGCTCGGGCGACGCCGGGGCCTGCGCGCGCAACGGCGACCGCGCGACGCTCGGGCGGGTGCCCAGGTCGAGGTGCAGCGACCGCGTGGGGAAAGGGCGCTCGCCGGAAGCCGGGGCCATGGCGCGGAGCACGTCCAGGCGGTTGAGGAGCGTCTCGTCCAGGAGCGCTACGGCCAGCTCGCTGGCCGAGGGTGCGGCGTGGGGGTCCTCGCCGGCCGCCAGGAGGCGGCCCACGTCCTCGACCTTCAAGGGGAAGCCCCGCAGCAGGCCGCTCGAGCGCGGGAGCGGGCCGAGCCGCCATTCGAGCCACCGCTCGCGCTCGAACTCCATGATATCGGGCGTCTCTGCCGGCAGCCCCGGATAGGCGCGCCTGACGCGCTCGTCTTCCGGGAATGCGGCCTCCCGCAGGATCGACCGGCCGGCGAACGCCACCGCGGCGAGGACCGCGGCGGCGACCCCGAATGCGAGCCACGTCCGCCAACCCCTCGCCCCTGCCACCCCGGCCAGCCCCGCCGCGAATCCAGCCACGAGCGCGGGAGACAGGACGAGATCGATCGACATCTTCTCGGGCTCGAACCAGTTCTCCTGCACGAGCAGGACGGCGAGGACCGGCGCCGCGTAGAGCGCCAGCTGCCGGGCGATGCCCCGCGTCTTCTCGCGCCGCAGAAACACCCACCCGGCGAACGTGACGAGGACGCCGAGGAAGCCCCACTGCACCACGAAGTCCAGCGGCCATCCGATCAGCATGGGGAAGGGCAGGAACGGCGTCCGGACCACCGCATCGTGCAGGGGGAAGTTGAAGAGGCGCTGCGAGAGGATCCGCGTCGCGGCCTCCGTGTGCGCGACCGCGACGGCCGCGGGCAGGCAGGCCGCGACGAACGGCAACGCGTGGCGCGCGAGCCCTCGAAGGCGGGCGCCGACCGTACCGGACGGAACGGCGCGCACGGCCGCGTCCCCCAGCACCGCCATCCCGGCCAGCGCGATGTACCGCGACGACACGAGCATCGCGGCCAGGAATGCCGGCAGCGCGGCGGACGCCCCCTCGCGGGGTCTCGACAGCGAGAGGAAGAGCAGCATCGCGGTCGAGCCGCCGATCAGGTTCTGGTTGAACACCTCGAACCCGAACACGTCATCGGTCAGGACCAGCGCCGCGCCCGCCGCGAGCCCGGGCCAGTTGCGACCGGTCAGCCTCCGCCCGAGCGCCGCGGCCGAGAGGAACAGGAGGGCGGCGAAGAAGCCCTGCCCGAGACGCTCCACCGCGATCGGACACGCCACCGAAACCACCCAGGCCGCGACGACGTTCCCGAACTGCTCGTCCCCGGCCAGACGGTGGAGCGGCAGGTCCTCGCGCGTGCCGACCCGCGACAGCCGGTCGAGCGAGCTGTAGAGGCACCCCTCCGTGTAGTGGTGGTCGCTGATCCCGAGGAAGAACAGGACGAAGACGACCGCGGTCGCCGCGAGCACGAGGCGGTCGGACGTCGTCGCCGGCCCGTGCGGGACGGGAGGCAGCCTCCGCGCACGCAGCCACGACGCCGCCGGGATCGCGATCCCGACCGCCGCGAGGATCAGGGGCGGGTCGTACAGTCCGTAGCGGTGCAACGGCACGAACCACGACAGGCTGGCAGCGAAGGCGGCGGCCCAGAAGCCCACGCCCACGTACAAGGCCCATCGCTCAGGGGCGGAGGTCTCCGGGTCCAGGCGGCGGGACAGCAGCGCGTACCCCGAGGCCGACGCAAGCAGGAGGAGCCCGAGAGCGCCTGCGAGGACGGCCATGGCGGGAGGATGTTACCACGGCCCCGTGCGCCCGATTCCTGCCCCTGGCACGGTCCCGCCCCGAAGGGTACGATCCGGCCCGGCGTCGCCTGGCGGGAGACCCTCTTGCCGCTCGCAATCCGGATACCGCTGTTCGTCGTCGCGTTCGCGCTGCCCGGCTGCCTGCTCTGGGCCTCGCTTCGGCCCGCGCGGCGCGTGGGGCCCTCCGGCCGAGGTGAGATGGCGGAAGGCCCGGGGTCGTTCGTGCTCGCGGGCTCGTTCCTCGGCTGGCTGGTCCTGACCACCGCGGCCTACTTCGTCTCGATCAGCGCGAACGTCGCGCTGACCCCCTGGGTGTTCCTGGCGCTCGCGGGCGCGCTTTCGGCGGTCGCCGCCGTGCCCCTGGCGCTCCGGCGAGCGCGCGGCGAGACCGTCCTGCCCGCGTTCCGGCGGCCGCGCCGGGGCGACCTCGTCGCCGTGGCCGCGCTGGTGCTGATCGGCCTCGTGTGGTGGCGCAACCAGTCCGTGAACCAGGCCGTCTCGTCATTCTGCATGAAGGAGAACGTGACGATCCTGGTGTCCCCTCCGGACGGCCCGGCCGACGGCGCCTACCTGTCGCGGCACGTTGTCGGCGACCAGCGCGAGGGCGGGCCGGCGTTCGTCGCCGGCGCGGCGGCCTTCTTTCCCGACCTGCGCTGGCCCGGGATCGCCTTCGCGCTCTGCGGCGTCGCGCTCGCGGCCTTCACGTTCCTCGCCGCCCGAGCCGCCTTCCGGCGGACCTGGGTGGCGGCGGCGGTGGCCGCGGTCGCCGCCATCCACCCGTACCTGTTCAGGATCCGGGGCGTGGACGAGAACCTGATCTCGCTCGCGGTGTCGGCTTTCCTGGCCTGGCTCCTGCTCGCCCGCGAGCGCTCGCTGCTGCCGATCGCCGGAGCGGCCTTCGCGGTCCTGTTCAACGTGCGCCACGAGAACGTGCTGCTGCTGCCCGCTGTCGCGTTCCTGGCCTGGCGATTCCACGGCCCGCGCGGCCTCGCGCGGCTTCTCGTCCCGGCTGCGCTCTTCCTGCTGCCGACGTTCTGGCGCCACTGGCGCGCCATGGGCAGCCCGCTCGCGTACGAGTCGTTCCTCCAGTTCCCCGAGCCCGTGGAGCACTCGCTGCTCGGGGTCCCGTTCCGGTTCCGCGGGCTCCTGAACTTCCCGTTCCACCCCGAGGTCGTCCGGACCCCGTTCAACCCCCACCCGACGTTCCTGATGTGGCCGCTCTACGTCGCCCGCTACTCGGGCCTCGCCTTCTGCGCGGCCTGCGCCTGGGGCGCCGTGCACCTCTGGCGGCGCGACCGCGTCCTGCTCGCCTTCGTCGCGCTCTGGCTCCTCCCGATGGGGCTCCTCCTGTCGGTCCTGGAGCACTGGGACTACCCGTCGAAGATGAGCGTGATCGTGGTCCTGTTCGAGGGCGTGTTCCTGCTGCTCGGCGCGGGCCTCGCGGGCGTCGCGGAGGCGCGCGGAGCCGCGGATCGGGCCGGTCTCGTCGCGACCGCGATCGCCGTACCCGCGGCGTTCCTCGGCCTCGCCGCCGTGCCGCCGGGCGCGTTCCCCGCGGACCCGCGCTACCTCGACGCCCGCCCATGCGTCCGGCCGGAGCGTCCGATCCACCTCGCGGCGGAGGCTGCGTGGCTCGCCGACGTCGGCATCCCCCCGGCTCGCGGGGTCGGCGAGATCGTCCGGCGCGCATGGTCGCCCCCCCCCGACGGCACGGGCCTGCCGAGGGATACGTTCCAGTGGTACTCGGACCGGACCCTGGACTGGGTGACCCGCGACCACCCCCTTGGCGAGCCGGCCGACGTCTTCTTCGACCTCCGGCGCGACCCGGCGTGGCCGGCGGACGCCTTGAGGAGCGGGCCGGGGCCGTCGGACGCCTTCGCGTTCGAGGGTGGGGGGGTCGAGTTGTCCGGCGTCTCGACGCGGTGGTCCGACCGCCCCGTCCACGTCGAGGTCACGCACGAGTCGGCCGAGCGCACGCTCCGCGTGTCCGTGATCGACTGCCGCGCCGATCGCCTCCAGATCTACTGCGCCGGGTGCGCCGACCCGCGCACGACCGAGGTGCAGGTGCGCGAGGACGAGGTCGCGGCGTCGGGCGGGGAGCCGCCTCGCGTGACGGACCTCGGCGGCAGGGCGCTGCCCGGCATCTCGTTCCGCCTCGACCTCCCGGTCTGGCTCGTGTTCTCCGACGTCGTGAACTGGGGCGCCGACGTGGCCTACGTGACCGAAGGCGTCCTCGATTCCGAGGGGTTCCATCCCGCCTGGAGCGGGAAGACGGTGTCGAACTGATGGCCACGGAGCCGCCTCCCAGCGCCGCGCCCTCCCCCGCCCCGTCCGGTCCGCGCCCGCGCCGCTTCCGCCTCGCCAGGGGACTGCTGATCGCCGCGATCGCGATGGCGGCGGCCGAACTGCTGGCCCGCCTCGTCACTTTGTGGTCGTTCCACGCGCCGCTGATGCGCCATCCCGAGATCCGGAGCCGGTTCGAGGCCACGGCCGCCTGGGCGCAGCCGATGGACCTGTCCACGGTCGCGGACGAGGAGGCGCCCGAGGAGACGCCCTGGGTCGCGTTCGATCGGTCCGTCGATCCGCCGCGCCAGGTCTGGAAGGCGGTCAGGGAGGCGACGACCTCGGACTTCCGCTCGTGGCCCGCGGAGCCTGCGGTCCCGCCCGGCGTCGTCCGCGTCGCGTTCGTCGGCAATTCCACGACCTTCGAGGGCTATCCCGAGGCCGCCGGCAGGCGCTTCGACGAGGCGCTCGGTCCCGGGAGGGTCGAGGTCGTGAACATGTCCCTGAACGGCGGCTCCGCGGCCGGGTGCCTGTACCTGGCGGGGAAGTTCCTGCCGTCGATCCGGCCGCACATCGCGGTGTTCTACTTCGGGTTCAACGAGATCGGGGGGTACGAATTCGCGCGACGCGAGGACGAGATGGCCGCGGCCCTCGCCGCCCGGACCGGGGGCGCCCTGCCGTCCCTCGACGCGACCGAGCTGTGCAGGCTCTACCCGAGCCGCGGGTTCGTGCACGTCGTGGCGGACGCGCTCGGGCTCTCCGGCCTCCCCCCGCCCTGCCGCGACCGGTTCCGCGGTCGCGACGAGCCGCCGCTGACCTGCGAAGGCTCCCGCGTCTGCGAGCACTGGGACGCGATCCGCGATTTGCGCGGGCTGGTCGAGCAGGCGCGCGGCATCGGGGCGCGGCCGTACCTGTCCACGTTCGCCGCGGGGGACTACGATCGCCTCCCCCCCGACGAGCTGGACTTCTTCGACACCGACATCGAGTACCTCTGGCCTCCGCTCGGGGACACGGCCCGGTACGGCCGCCAGCTCGCCGAGCTGAACCGCCGCATCCGTGCGCTCGCGGACGAGACCGGGACACCGCTCGTGGACGTGGCCGCGGGCATGAAGGGCGGCCGGGACCTGTTCACGGACAACTGCCACCGGACCCGGGCCGGACTCGAGCTGCACGGCCGGATCGCGGCCGATGCGCTGCTCCCCGCGGTGCGCGAGCTGCTCGGGCGACTATAATGCGCCCGTGAAGGCCTCCCTCCAGGACGAGCTGCGTCGCATCCAGGACGGGCCCGGCGCCACCGCGTTCCTGCGCTCGAACGTCATCCTCGACACCGCGCGCCGGCGGTGGCCGGTGATCGCGGACGTGACCGTCGGGTGCGCGCTCCGCTGCCGCTTCTGCCATCGCGTCCGCCGAGACCCCGCCCGGCTGGCCTCGGCCGAGCTGTTCGAGCGCATCGCGACCGAGGTCCTCCCGCGCGCGAGCGAGGTCGCGTTCGGCGCCCGGCACGAGCCGCTGCTGCACCCGGACCTCCCCGAACGGATCCGCGGCCTCGCGGACGCCCGCGACCGCCTGCGCACGGACACCGCGATCTGCGTGCTCACGTCCGGCGTCCTGCTCGAGCCGGACCTGGCGACGCGCTTCGCGACGTGCGGAGTGGACCACGTGCTCTTCTCGATCGACTCGACCGACGAGGCGACCTACTCCCGGCTGCGGCCGCCGGCGACGTGGGCGGGGCTGAAGCCGCGGCTGGCGGCGTTCATGGCGGCGAGACGCGACGATCGGCCCACGGTCGCGGTCCAGGCCCTCGTCCTGCGCTCGACCGTTCCGCACCTGCGGTCCACCCTGGAGGAGCTGGCCGCCATGGGCGTGCGCCGGTTCAACACGACCGTCGTGGAGTGGGAGACCCGGCAGGTCGCGGACGAAGTCGTCTCGATGCGCGGGCCGGACGCCCCGTGGCTCGCGCGCGAGTTCGAGGCGTTGTCGGCGACGGCGCAAGCGCTCGGCGTCGCCTTCCGCCCCCCCCGAACCGCGCCGCCCGCCGTTCCCGGGGAGGTCTGGCCCATCCTCGCCGAGGGCACGATCTGGGACGAGGCGGCGACCCGCCGCGAGCGCCCCACGGTCTGCGCCGCGAGCTGGGGCAAGGTCCGGATCGACGACCGCGGCTTCGTGTTCCCGTGCTTCCGGATCCTCGACCCGCGCCACGCGTGGGGCAACCTGCTGGAGCGGTCCTTCGCCGAGATCGTCAACGGCGAGGTCGCGGTGCGTGCGCGGACGATGCTGCTCGAGGGGCGCGCCCCGAATCCCGTTTGTGCCGGCTGCTGCTGGGGGCCCGCGCCCCGACCGGCGGGATAGGCCGGCTCATGGGGTCAGCGAGAATATCGATCGCGGGCTGCGCGGGGCGCCTCGGGCGGCGGCCGGCGTTGCGGGGACCCCCGGATTCCTGTCACTTATCGCGCGGATAGGCTCAGTCATCCGTGCACCCCCGCGCCTTGGCCGTCGTCCCGATTCGCTCCCGCTCGCCTTCGCGCCTCATTCTCGCTGACCCTCTCACAGGCCGCCCGGCGACCCTGCGGGCTCGTCCTCGACGTCCGAAGGCGCGAAGCAGTTCGCCACCAGCACCGGGGGGGTCAACTCATCCACCCACATGCACACGGGAGGGTCCTTGCACGCCAGGACCACGGCCTCGAGCAGGCCGACGAGGCGCTCGGCCGAGGTTCGCGCCTGGACCAGGACCACCCCCCCTGCGCCCCGGAGGTCCCGGGCCGCCTTCTCCTCCTCGACGGGCCGGAGCCCCGTCGCCTTCAGGTTCGCGATCGAGCCGGCCAGCGTCCGCTTCGGCGCCAGCCAGACCGCGTCCTTCAAGGTGGCCAGAAGGTCGGTCTCCCCGCGGGTCTGGAAGGTCCCGACGCAGGTCCAGCGCCTGCCGTCCACCTCCGCCACGATCTGCTTCGTCCCCGCGGCGCCGTAGTAGAACCTCGGCAGCGAGGCCGGGCGGTTGACCCCGTCCGCGCGGTGGCGGGTCCCGATCGCGATGTAGCCCGGCCAGCGCTCGAACGTGCCCCGCACCCACGCGAGCAGCCGCATCGGCGCCTGCCGGTCCAGGTCCACGCGAACGGTCGGCAGCTTCTTCGACCCGATGGCCTCCTCCGCGACCTTCCGGGCCACGTTGCGGCGCAGCAGCTCCTGATCGGCCGGGAGCCCCCGCCACTCGTACCCTTCCTCGTCGGGCGGCAGCTCGGCGACGCGCCTCCCCCCGATGTCGATCCCGGCCTTGCGGACCGTGACGACCGCGTCCGCGGGGGCGGCCTTGCGCGAGATGGACGTCGGAACGACCGGGTCCTCGCGGATCGCGGGCAGGCTCGCGATGCGGGCGTCGATCGCCGGGATGACCGACGAGAGGGCCCGTGACAGGCCCCGCTCCGGGTGCTTCTTGGCGAACGCGTCCGCCGCGCGCCGCACCTCCTGGAGGTACGGGCGCTCCAGCGCCTCCTGGAGCCGCTCGAACGGGGCCTCCGTGCAGACGGGAATCTTCCGCGCCTTGCACAGGCGCACGAGCCAGTCGTCGATCGGCTCGTCCCGGCCCCGCGCCAGGTCCCACGCGCGCTGCCAGTGACGCGAGTAGTAGCCCGGCCGGTCCGCGTCGGCCAGCACGCCGGCGCCCAGGAACGCCTCGACGCCGGCGAACGCGTCCTCGAACTCCGCCAGGAGCGCCGCCGCCTTCGACCCGGACTCGGCCTTCATCTTCTCGCGGGCCGCGCGGTAGTCGGCGTACCCGGCCTTCCCGGCATCGAGGGATTCGAGCGCCTCGAGCCAGATCGGCGCAGCCAGCGCCCGGGCCTCGAACGGCATCCCCCTCGCCTTCCCGACCGCCGCCTGCGTCGGGGTGCGCCAGTCGAAGGCACGCGCCTCGCGGTGCCACTGCGCGAGCCCGGCGGGGTCCGCCGGAACGGACCGATCCATGGACGCGATCCAGCCGTCGAGCACCGCTTCGACCTCCAGCAGGATCGTGGTCTCCCGCCCCTCGCCCGGGGCGGAGGCGGGCCTCTGTCCGTCCTTGCAGGCCGCCGCGGCGGCGACGCACGCGACGACCAGCAACGCCAGGACGGGACGGATCCGACCGGGATTCGCGGACATTGCGCTACTCCTTGCCTCTGAGCCGGAACAGCCCGACTTCCATGGCCCCCTCGGGGTGCGTCTCGTCGGGGATGACTTCGACGGCCTCGGATGCGATCGGCACGACCTCCCACGCGGACTCCAGGACCTCCAGCCAGCGCCGAGGCGAGGCCGTCGTGGCGACGAGCGGATCGTGCTCGGCCCAGCCCCGGACGTAGTGCAGGCGGTCCCCCCGGGACTCGCGGGTCGCCCTGGCCTGGTCGATCCCCAGCACGCACCATCGCTGCGTCACGATGGAACCCAGTATCGCGCCCGTCTGCTCCTCATCGGCCACCTCCGCGCGATAGGCGACCTGGACACGGACGTCGGGACGCTCCTCCCCGAAGACCACGAACTCGGGCTCCCCGGACAGCTCCGCGACGTGGGACGCCAGGAACCGGTGCTCGGCCTGCAGCGGGGTCGGGAGCCGGACGCGGTCGAGGGGGAACGCGTGGGCGACGGGCACCGCGACGCCTGCCGCGATCACGGCCGACCGGCGAAAAAGTCCGCCGCCCGCGCCCCACGCGAACGCCGCTGCGGCGCCTGCGAGCACGTGCAGGACGGCCAGCGCGGGGACGCCGAAGATCACGGAGGCTGCGCGGAGCGACTCGGCGTCGAACCCGTCGCGCCCCGCGAGAAGCGCCCCGACGGCCAGCACGTCGAGGACCGCCACGGCCGCGACGATACGAACGGGCCCGCGCGTCGCCGCGAGCCCGAGCAGCGCCACGGCGGTCACGGAGATTGCCCCCGGGCCGGTGCCCGCGAAGGTCGCGCGCGCCACCCCGGCCAGCGACCGGACGTAGGACGGATCGGTGCGGGCGGCCGGCTCCGGCGTCCCCCCCCATGCGAGCAGGAACGCGCAGAACGCGACGGACAGCGTCATCGGGACGAAGACGGCCGGGGCGTGTCCGGCGGGCCTGCTCGCGGCGCGAAGCCGCGGGTCGGCGAACATCCACGCGATCGGGACGACCGCCAGCCCGACCGACTCCGGTGCGGTCAGGAAGAGAAGCGTCCAGGCGAGGCCGGCCGCGATCGCCGCGAGCAGGGTGCGGCGCCTCGCGAGCACCTCCGTGGCGAGCAGCGCGACGACCAGGAACGAGGCCACGGCCACCGAGGAGTTCCCGGTGCGCGAGACCTGGACCAGGGCCGGCGACGCGGCCGCCGCGAGGCCCGCGACGAGGCCGGCCGCGCGCCCCGCCCAGACCCGGGCGAGGAGCGCCGTGGCCGGGACCGCGAGCGTGCCCAGGACCTCCGAGGCGACGCCGCAGACCGCGAGCGGATCGTACGACAGCACCGAGGCCGGCATCGAGACCAGGCACAGGAAGATCTGCCGCGGGTCCAGGTGGTTGTAAGCGAGCGAGCGCAGCGGCTCCCCGGGGTGTACGGGCCACGGGAGCGAGATCGAGTGCCTCAGGACCAGCCCGGCGACCGTCAGCCCCGCGAGGACGAGCAGGTCGCGTCGCGCGCGCGCGCGATCCTCCGGGCCGAGGGCGAGCGGAACCTCCCGGACGAGGATGCCGAGCACCGAGACCGCGGCGCCCAGGACGAGGACCGACGAGACCGCCAGGAAGAAGGTCATGCGCTCCACGCCCGCGACCTACGCGGAGAAACGAGAATATCGGCGGGGCGGGACCGTGTCAAACCACGCCTGGGGGGCGGCAGGCGGGGACGGGGACACTGGCGGGCTTGGGGAAGCCCCCCGGGCGGGCTTGGGTACGGGGATGGGGCGGGCTTGGGCTCGGGCTCGGGGACGGGCTCGGGAATACCTTCTTCTTTGAGCGTGGAGCCGAAGCCGAATACCCTATCCGGGGGCCCACTTGGGGCGGATTCGTGCTGCACGCGCATCCGGAGCCGACGAACGAGCTGCTGCGGGCGAGCTTCGACCTGTCCGCGGACGGGATCGTGGTCACGGACCGCTACGGCGTGGTGCGCAACATGAACTCGGCGGCCGAGGCCATCTTCGCCTCGCCGGGCGAGACGCTCATCGGCCGGACGTTCGCGTGGACGGTCCTGCCCGGCGAGACCCAGGAGCTGGCGGTCGGCGTGCCCGGCCGCGACCCGCGCGTGGTGCAGATCCGCGCCGCGGTCGCCTACGTCGGCGGCGAGTCCGTCCGCATCGTGAACGCGCGCGACATCACGGAGCTTGCGCGGCTGCGCGACGAGCTGAGGGCGCTCTCGCTGATCGACGAGCTGACCTGCCTCCACAACCGGCGCGGGTTCATGCGGCTCGCGCAGCAGCAGCTCCAGCTCGCGCACCGGTCCGGCCGCCAGCTCCTGATCGTGTTCGTGGACCTCGACGGCATGAAGCGCATCAACGACACGCTCGGACATTCAGCGGGCGACGCCGCGCTGACCGAGGTCGCGGGAGTGCTCCGCGAGACGTTCCGCTGCACCGACGTGCTCGCGCGGGTCGGCGGCGACGAGTTCGCGGCCGTGTCCATCGAGGCGCCCGGCGCCACCGCGGCCGTCATCGAGAACCGGCTGCGCACGAACGTGGACAACCGCAACGCCGACCCGGGCCGCCGGTTCCGGCTGTCGTTGAGCGTCGGCGCGACGAGCTACGACCCGGCCGACCCCCGGACGCTCGAGGACCTGATGGCCCACGCCGACGCCCGCATGTACGAGGACAAGCGCCGCAAGCGCGTGTCCGACTTCATCCCTCGCCGCGCCGAGTGACGCGCTAGAATCGCCGCATGGACGCGCCCGTAGGCATCACGATCGGGGATCCGGCGGGGATCGGGCCGGAGGTGGTCGGAGCTGCGTTGGGAGCGGGCTCGGGCTCGGGCTCGGGCTCGGGTTCGATCCTGGGGGGGCGGTTCCGGCTGTACGGGCCGGGGCCGATGGTGCGGGCGCTCGCCGCGGCGGTGCCCGGGTGCGACGCGGTCGCGACCACCCCGACCCTGGACGGCGTCGAGATCGGCCGGTACACGCCGGCCTCGGGGGCGGCTTCCGTGGCCGCGCTCCTCGCCGCGGCGCGCGACCTGGCGGGCGGCCGGATCGCCGCGCTCGTGACCGGACCGATCAGCAAGGCCGCGCTCGCGGAGGCGGGCCTGCCCCACCCCGGCCAGACCGAGCTGGTCGCGGAGGCCTGCGGCGTCGGGCGGTTCGCGATGATGCTCGCGGGGCCGCGGCTGCGGGTCGTGCTCGCGACCACGCACATGGCCCTGCGGGACGTGCCGGCCGCCCTCACGCGGGAGCGCGTGTTCGACGCGTCGGACCTCGTCGCGGCCTTCCTGCGAGACCGCCTCCGCATCGAGGCGCCGCGCCTGGCCGTGCTCGGCCTGAACCCGCACGCCTCGGACGGCGGCAGGTTCGGCGACGAGGAGGAGCGCGTCATCGCCCCCGCGATCGCCCGCCTGCGGGCCGCCGGGATCGACGCGGCGGGGCCGCTGCCCGCGGACACCGCGTTCCACCGGGCCGCGGCCGGGGCGTTCGACGCGGTCGTGGCGATGTACCACGACCAGGGTCTCGGGCCCCTGAAGCTCCTCCACTTCCCGGACGCGATCAACGTGACGCTCGGGCTGCCGCGGCCGCGCTGCTCCCCGGACCACGGCCCCGCGTTCGACCTCGCCGGGACCGGGCGCGCGGACCCCTCCAGCACGCGCGCGGCGGTCGCGTTCGCCGTGACCGGCTCGTCCCCCGTTCCAGCCTGACATCCCAGACCCGGGCGATCCGGCGGGAATCCCCCGGATCGCTCATTGACAACGCGGCGCGTCATCGGGTAGCAAACCCGTCGGGTGGCGTCCGCGCGACGCCGTGGGCCTTTTGCCAGCAACAGGGGAGGCACCGTGAAGATTCTCGTCACGGCGAAGCGGGTCACGGACCCCGACGCCAAGATCCGGGTGAAGCCCGACGGGACCGGCATCGAGACCGTGGGGCTCGAGTACAAGCTGAACCCCTTCTGCGAGAACGCGGTCGAGGCGGCCGTGGGGATCGTGGAGAAGGGCGGCGGCGAGGTCGTGGCGGTCACGATCGGCAACGACGACGCGGTGAACAACCTCCGCACGGCGCTGGCGATGGGTGCCGAGCGCGGCATCCACGTCAAGGCGACGGACGACCAGCTCGACTCCGACCTGGCCGCGCGCCTGCTGGCGAAGGTGTTCGAGCGCGAGAAGCCGGACCTGTTCATCCTGGGCAAGCAGGCGGTGGACGGCGACTCGAACCAGGTCGGCCAGCTCGTGGCCGAGTACCTGGGCCTCCCGCAGGCGTGCTTCGCGTCGAAGATCGAGGTGGCGCCCGGCAAGGCGACCGTGACGCGCGAGATCGACGGCGGGCTCGAGACGCTGGAGCTGGCGCTGCCGGCGGTGATCACGGCGGACCTCCGCCTGAACACGCCGCGCCTGCCCACCCTCCCGAACGTGCTCAAGGCGAAGCGCAAGCCGATCGCCGCGGTCACCCCGGCCGAGCTGGGCGTGGACACGGCGCTCAAGGTCGCGACGGTCGCCTACGAGGCGCCCCCGCAGCGCAAGGGCGGCATGAAGGTCAAGACCGTGGCCGAGCTGGTGGACAAGCTCAAGAACGAGGCGAAGGTCCTGTAGGGGCCGCAACGGAGGGATTCCGATGAGCATCCTGGTCATCGCAGAGGTTTCCGGGGGCAAGCTCCGCAAGGCCACCCTGAACGCCGTGACCTTCGCCCGCCAGCTCGCCGCCGCGCGCGGCGACACCGTCGCGATCGGCGTGCTCGGCGCCGGCGTGGGCGGCGCGGCGGCCGAGGCGGCCGCGTTCGGCCCCGTGCACGTGGTCGATGCCCCGGCGCTCGCGACCTGCACCGCGGGCACCTGGGCTGGTGCGGTCGCGGACCTCGCCGGCGCGGTCGGCGCGAACGCGGTCGCGGCCACGTCCTCGACCTTCTCCCGCGACCTGCTGCCCCGCGTGGCCGCGCGCCTCGGCGCCGGCATGGTCAGCGAGGTCGTGGCCGTCACGCCCGACGGCAGGTTCAAGCGGCCGATGTGGGCCGGCAACGTGGTCGCGACCGTCGAGGTCAAGACCCCGAAGGCCGTGTTCACGGTCCGGTCCACCGAGTTCGCGCTGGCCGATCCGGCCGGCGCGCCGGGCGCGGTTGCCGCCGCCGCGGTCACCGTCGCGGACGACGGCAAGGCCAAGGTCGTCTCGTTCGCCCCGACCGTGTCCGCGCGCCCCGACCTGGGCGAGGCGAAGGTGGTCGTGTCCGGCGGCCGCGGGCTGAAGGACAAGGAAGGCTGGAAGGTCCTGGACCCGCTCGCGGACCTGTTCGGCGCGGCGGTCGGCGCGACCCGCGCGGTCGTGGACGCGGGCATCGTCCCGAACGACCTCCAGGTCGGCCAGACCGGCAAGGTCGTGGCCCCGAACCTGTACTTCGCCGTGGCGCTGTCCGGAGCGATCCAGCACATCGCCGGCATGAAGGCGTCCAAGGTCATCGTCGCGATCAACAAGGACGAGGAGGCCCCGATCTTCTCGGTCGCGGACTACGGCCTCGTCGGCGACGCCTTCAAGGTCGTGCCCGAGATGATCGAGGAGATCAAGCGGGCGCGGGCAGGCTAGGTCCACCCCCCACCCGTACCCGTACCCGTACCCGTACCCGTACCCGCCCCCGCCCCCGTGCCCGTGCCCGCCCGCAGCCCCCCGTTTCCTGCCGTGCCCCTACAGGAACTCGCCCGCCCACACCCGCTCCAGGAACTCGCGCCATGGCAGGATCCGGATCCCGTCGATCGTCCGGGGCCTGTCGACCAGCGAGACCACCACGTAGTCGCGAAGCAGCCCCTCCTCGCGAAGCGCCCTGAGCCCCGCCAGGTCGCGCTCCGCGACGTTCCCGCTCGCCTTGACCTCGATCGCGGTGACGTCGTTGACGACGAAGTCCACCTCGTAGTTCGACGTGGATCGCCAGTACGCCAACGCCCCCCCGCCTCCCCGGTAGTCCAGGCAGGTCCGCAGCTCGTGGAACAGGAAGGTCTCGAACGCGTGGCCGAAGGCTGGGGACCTGGCGCGGATCTCTCCCTCGTTCCGCAGGATCCGCACCACGCCCGGATCGAAGAAGTAGAGCTTGCTGGTCGCGATCGGCTTCCGCTTCGCCGTCCGCCGCCACGCGGGAAGGGTCGAGGCGATGAACGTGTCGAACAGGATCTGGAAGTACTCCTGCACGGTCGAGCGCGCGACTTCGGCGTCCGACGCGATCCTGCTGTGGTTGAGGATGGCGCCGTTGCAGATCGCCGCGACCTCCAGGAACCGGCCGAACGCCGGGATGTTCCGGAGTGCGGCCTCGGCGGCCACCTCCTCGCGGAGGTAGGTGCCGGCGTAGGCGCGGAGGCCATCGTCCGGCGAGGGGGACAGGTAGATCGACGGCAGGAGTCCGTGGTTCACGGCCCGGAGCAGGTCGAAGTCCGCGACTTCCTTGAAGACAAGCGGGTGCATCGCGAGCGTGCGCGCCCGGCCGCCGAGCAGGTTCGTGCCGGCGCGCTTGAGCTTCCTCGCGCTCGACCCGGTCAGCAGGAACCGGACGCCGCGCTCCTCGATGAGCAGGTGCGCCTCGTCGAGCAGCTCCGGGAGCTTCTGGACCTCGTCGATCACGACGAGCCGATCGTCCGGGCCCAGCTCCTCGCGGATGAGCGACGGTCTTCGCGCGAGGGCCAGGAAGACGCGGCTGTCGAGCAGGTTGTACACGCGCGCGCGGGCCAGCGTCCGCCGGATCAGCGTCGACTTCCCGGTCTGGCGGGGCCCGAACAGGAAGCACGAGCGGTCCTTCAGGCGCTGCTCGAGGTCGAGCAGGCGCGGAAGGTAGAAAGCGTCACCTGACACCATTGCCGATACCTCCGGCATTTATCATGACATCTGCCGGAGGTAGCGTCAACAACGAAGAGCATTCCGCGCTGTCGCCCGGCCCGCGCGGCAGGCGGTCCCGAACGGCACCCGCCGAGAGACGTACCCCACGTCCCGGACCCGGCAGGCCCCAGGGGCACCGATCGGAGGGGGGCGCGGCTCGCCCCCCTGCCCGCCGCCCCGCGTTGCGGGGCGCGGGCCACCCCTTTTTCGCGGCCGCCTTGCGGCCGCCCGGCGCACCGTTCATCCACCGGATCGGCGAAACGGACTCCACTCCCGCCGCCCGGCCCCCCTCCCCGGCGGGGGAAACCTCAGTCGCCGCGTCGAATTGCGCGGTTGGCACGCGGCCTGCAACAGGTGGGACGTGCGGACGCTGCGGCGTTCGTCAAAGGAATCCGGGGACATACAGGGAGGAGGTGTGCCATGCGTTTCGGGTGGGTGGGCGTGATCTGTTCGCTGGTCGCCGCGAGCGCGTCGGCCGCGGAGAGGAAGGTCTGCGTCGAGGTCGTGCTCCAGAAGCCGTCGGGCGAGACGCTCGCGGGCGGGCCGGACGAGAAGGCGGCCGCGCAGGGCCAACAGGAGGACGGCGCGGACCTGCCGATCGGGCAGAGCGCGCTCGCGTACCTGTCGCGGCTCATCGAGCACTTCGTGACGCACGAGCCCGGCTTCGAGGCCGCTCGCAGCGGGTGCGAGGAGACGATGCGCGTCGAGCTGTACCCGCTCTGGGAGGGCTGGACCGCGTTCGTGCGGTACTCGGGCACGGGCCGCGAGGAGCGCGTGGACCAGCTCCTGCCGAGCGAGCTGTCCGCGTTCGCGGAGCGGTCGGTCACGGCCGTGCTGCGGGACCAGCCGATCTCGACGACGATCAACCGCGACAACGTGCTCCACAGCGACTCGAAGAAGAGCACGCAGCGGATCAAGGGCACGAACCACTTCGTGCTCGACGTGGGCACGCAGCTCAGGCTCGCGCCGTTCGTGCCGACCGCGAAGAGCGACGGCGCGACAGAGAAGAAGTTCCGCGTCTTCAGCCCGATGGAGCTGGCGCTCGGGTACCGGGGCAAGTTCGAGGCGTGGGGCGTCGAGGCGCTCGCGGGCGTGGGCATCGGCACGCAGAAGACCGCGGCGAAGGACAACAAGGACGGCGGCCACGTCGACCTCGGCGGCGACGCGTTCATCAAGCTGCACTTCCTGCGCTACCTGAACCCGCGCGGGCTCACGTCGTGGTACCTCGGCGCGGGCTCGACGTTCGAGCTGCTGTGGTTCACCGCCATCCGCAAGGCGGGCGACCGCGACGAGTCCGACCGCTCGACCCTGCTCGCGGGCGGCGTGACCCTGGACGGCATCGCGGGCATCGAGTTCATGCGCGCGTCGTCGGTCCAGTTCTTCCTCCAGGGCGAGCTGAACGCGCCCGCCTACTGGATCGAGACGGCGAACGACCACGGGTCCCTGAAGTCGTATCTCCCCGGCGTGTCCGTCAAGCTGGGCGTGGTGTTCTGATGCGTACCACGGGCATGGCAGCCGTGTCCGCGACCCCGGGCCGCGCGGCGGCGCTCGCGGCGCTCGCGGCGCTCGCGGCGCTCGTCGCCCTGGCCGCCGCCGCCCCCGCGCTCGCCCAGGTCCCGCTCTGCGTCGAGGTCCGCGCCCCCGAGGCCGAGGCCGCGGGCCTCCGCAAGCTGGTGCTGTCCGAGCTTGCCCGCCACCCGTCGCACCCGGTCGTCGAGTCCGGCTGCGCGTCGCACCTGCTCGTCGAGGTCTTCGAGGCCGCCGGCACCCGCTACCTGACCGCCCGCATCGGCGAGGAGGTCCCGGTCCGCTACGCCGTGAAGGACGACCGCGACGTGGAGGGCCGCCTGGTCGAGGCGCTGTCCCTCGCGCTCCACAACGACCCGGTCTACCTGAGCGAGGACATCACGCACTACTCCGAGTGGCAGCGCCTGATGCACAGCGTGACGAAGCGCGGCCGGAACTACTACAGGTTCGAGCTGTTCGAGGCGATGAGCCGCGACGGGAACGGCCCGGTGTTCGTGCCGGGCGGCGCGTTCTCCGTGACGCGCGGGTCCGGGAGCTGGCTGGTGATGGCTCGCGTCTACGCAGGCGGGCTCCCGGCGGGGACCGAGGGCGACCGCCGGAAGCTCCGCGCCATCGCGGGCGCGGACGCCGGGCTCACCTGCGAGTTCCTGCCCAAGGCGATCTGGTCCCCCTACCTGACCGCGGCCGCGGGCGTCCAGTACCTGCGCTTCGAGGGGCTGGTCCCGGACGGCGCGGGCGGCCGCGCGCGCGACTCGATCGACGAGATCGGCGCCGTGGTGTCCGGCCGCGCCGGCGTGCGCTTCCTCCGCTGGCACGACTTCGACATCGACGTCTGGGTCGCGGGGTACCTGCCGCTGTTCAACACGAACGACCCCGACTCCACGCTGTTCGGCGCGTCCGGCCTCTACACGCCGTCCCTGCAGGCGGGGATCGGGGTGGGGTTCTGACCGGGGGTGGGGATCCGGGCGGGTGCGACCTCCGGCGGGGACCGCTACCGCTTCATGCACTTCCCTCCCACGGCATCCGCACCGCACCGCGACCGGAAGACGCAGACCAGGCCGGGACAGCACGGCGCGACCAGCGTGCCCGAGTCGTTCACGCAGCCGGTGGAGCCCTCCTGCGTACACGAGGACGGGAAGG
Organism: Deltaproteobacteria bacterium; assembly: GCA_016875475.1. Lineage (GTDB taxonomy): Bacteria > Myxococcota_A > UBA9042 > DTJE01 > DTJE01 > VGRB01. The sequence goes on along the minus strand of VGRB01000024.1, from coordinate 5,227 downwards.
TCAGGCCGGTCGCGCCCTCGAACTCCGCCTTCGTGATGCAGATGGAGAGGTCGCCCGCCTGGGCGCAGTCGTCGGACATGCCCACCGCGCCGTAGCGGGCGGTCGATCCCATCCAGCCTCCGGGGCACGAGCCGCCGCCGCCGCCGTCGTCACCGGTGGCGGCATCGGAGCCGTTGCCGGCGGCCACCTTCACGCACCGGTTCTCCCTGCACTCCTCGTCCGCCTCGCAGCACCACAGGTCCGCCATGCCGCACGCGGGGCGGCCCGGCGGGCAGGAGCAGGGCTGCACGGCGTACTGCGAGCACGTCGCGCCGGGCAGGCAGCAGTAGCCGGCGCACTCCAACGGATACGCCGTGTTGCAGGTGCAGTGCCCGAGCACGCACGGGTAGCCGGTCGCGCAGCAGGAGTCGCCGCACTCGGCCGGGAAGTCCGGGTCGGGACAGGACGCGCCCGCCTTGCACTGCCCGTCCTCGCAGGGGACCCCGTCGCCGCAGCACCAGTCGCCGCACTCGGCCTGCCCGTCCGGACAGCCGCAGCGGCCGGCCGTGCACGGGGCGGCCACCAGGCAGCACTCCTCGCCGCAGCGATCGGGATGGCCGACCGGGCAGTCCGTCCCCGGGTCCGGCCCCCCGGGCAGGGGCGCGACGCCGGCGGAGACGCAGAACGGCCCGCCGGGGGCATCGGGCAGGCACTCGACGCCGGGCCCCGGCGGACAGCAGCCGTCCCCGCAGGCCACCGGCAGGGCCGCGGGGCACGCAGGCAGCGCGGGGAACACGGGGGGGGCGCATCCCCCCGCCGGCGCGCAGCCGTTCATGCAGCAGGCGTCCTCCCGGTCGTCGAAGTGCCACAGCGCGGCCGTGAACTCGTCGGCCTGCAAGGGGGCGTCCGCCGGGAGGGTCAGCTCGCCGTCCGTCCTCGACGCCGCCGAGACGCGCACCTCGTCGATCGAGCCGTGGAACTGCGGCGTGCAGCCTCCCGGCACCGGCGGGGGCGCGGACCCGATCCGGACCTGGACGACGGTCGTGGTTTCGAACGCCTCCAGGTCGCCGCCCCCGGCGACGGCGCCGTCCACGAACACGCGGACCGATGCCGGCGGGCCGCCCGCGAGGACCACGGCGACACGGTGCCATGCCCCGTCCCCGACGGACACGGGGACCGTGACCCCGGGGCCCGCCCCCGTCGTCACCCACAGCCCGGACGGCCCGAGCCCGATCTCGCGCCAGGTGCCGGGCACCGCGTCGGGCCCTCCGTACCAGAGGAGGGGCTCCGCGTCGAGCCAGCCGGCGCCGTCCCGCCGCACCCACGCCTCGAACGTGAGCGCCCCCTTCCCGACCGGGAAGCCCTTGCCCGGCGCGACGACGCCGCCCAGGTCCACCACGCCCGTGCAGCCGGGCCTCGTGTCCCTGCCCGGATCGACCCCGCCGCCCCGGCGGCCTTCGCCGAAGCTGGCCGGGTAGCTGACCCGCGCCTCGTTCCCGTTCGCGGACGAGTCCGCCGCCCGGCAGCCGTCCGCGAGACACTCGGCGGGCCGGCACGCCGTCTCGCCGGGCGCGCAGGACGGCTTCCCGGGAGGCATGCGGCAGGACGCCTGGTCCCCGCAGGACAGGCCCGCACCGCAGCAGTACGAGCCGCACGGGATCGGCGCCGTCGGGGGGCACGAGGACCCGCGCTGCGTGGCCCGGACGGACGGGCCGAGTCCGCCCCGGGCCTGCGCAGGGATCCCGGTCCGGAAGGTGCCCTGGCTACCCTCCGTCGGCGGGGAGCCGCACGCCCAGGTCCCGAGGGCCGCGACGAGGACTAGGACACGGGCGCGCATGGGCACCTCCTTCCCCCCGGGCTCACTGACGAGCCGATTGTCGCACGAACAGCGAGGAGCGAGGCCGCCAGGGGCGCCCGGGCTCGGGCTCGGGTACGGGCATGGTTGAGCCAGCATCCGACGGCGGATTCCGGTCACCCGGGCGACGCCGCGTCCGGGGTGTCCAGGGCGTCCGGGACGTCCTGCGCGCCCGGGAGGTCGGGCGTGGGGGGGAGGAAGCAGTCGATCAGCGCGATGCGGAGGCAGGTCTCGTCCTTGCAGAGCGTGCAGAAGGCCGGGGCCCAGGCGCAGTCCACCGGCGAGAACAGGCTCGGATACCGGGCGCTGCACCCGACGTTCCCCTTGCACCCCGCGTCGCGGCCGGCCGCGTCGGGGGACTGCTTCACCCCCTTGCACGCCTCCTCCGGGTCGGGCTGCGGCGGCGGGTCGAGCCGCTGGGCAAGCGCGAAGCCGAGGTCCGACATCGCCGTCGCGAGGTCGCCGCACACGCTCCGGACGAAGCCCTCGCCCGGCCGCGACTCGGCGGCCGCCCGGTAGCGCGAGCCGAGCGCCGCGGGCCCGCCCCCCCCCTCGCACGCGGACGGCTCGGCCTGCCCGGCGGGCGCGGCGCAGCGGCACTCGACGTACCGGCGCCGCGTCGCCTCGTCGTCGTACGCGGGGAACGGGTACCCCTGCGAGAACGTGCCCGAGAGCGACGCGATCACGACCCGCGACGGGTCGGCCTTGAGCGACCGGATCTTCGCCACGAGGTCCGCAACCGGCACTAGGGGCCCGGGCTTCGACGGGTCGCACGCCCCGTCCGGGCCGCACCCCGCGGCGTCGGCCAGACACCCGCACCTCGAGGCCGTCGCGGGGTCCAGCGGCACGCCCGACGAGCAGTCGTCCTCGTCCGACACGAACAGCACCGCGAGCAGCGCGTCGGCACGCGCGAACGCCGCCGCACCGGCCGCGTTCGGCCCGGAGGGATCGAGCGCGGTCCAGGCGGCCAGCAGCCCCCGGTCGGGCGCGTCGCAGCCGTCGTGCCCGGGCGCCACGGTCACCATGCACCGGAACAGCCGCTCGGCCACTCGCCTGCGAAGCGTCGCGTTCGGCAGGCCCGACCAGCCCGGCTCGCCGGCCCAGGCCCCGGTCTCGACCGCCGTGACACGGGCGTCGATCGCCGCGTCGTCGAGCACGGCGGGTCCGTCCGCGGGACAGGCGGCGGTGTCGGGGGGCCGGACGCACCCCGCCAGGGCGGCGTCTCCTCCGGGTGCGACGCAGCGCCACCCGGGCACGCCGAAGCTCGCGATGCAGCGCGCTTCGCAGTCGTACGCCGCCCCGCACGCGATCCCGCACGGGAAGTCGCGTCCGGGGAAGGCCCCCGCCTCGCCGGAGCAGGCCGTGAGGCAGTCCGGCGCCCCGCAGACGGACTGGCACGTCGCGGCGTCACCCAGGAAGTACGCGCACTTGCGCGCGCAGTCCCAGTCCTTGGCGCAGGCGGCCTCGCACCGATCCGCGTCGCCGACGGGGGCGCCGGCCGGGACCAGGCTCGGTACCGGCGCGAGGCACGAGCCGAGGCAGTCGGCGCCCGAGCACAACTCGCCGCACAGGTGCCGCTGGGGCTCGCCGAGCATCGAAGCGCAGCGGTCGGCCGGGCCGGGCGTGCAGCGGTACCGGCAGTGCGACGCCGGCCGGACCAGGAGGTCGCCCGGCCAGGGGTCGGACCCGGCCCCGGGGGGGAGGTCGCAGGCGTACCGGACGCCGTCCCGCCTGGGCTCGCACACCCAGGAGGTCGGGTCGGGAAGCGCGGGACCGTCCTCGCCGAACCCATGGCAGTCGGAGTCCGATGCACAAGCGACCGCGCGGCGCGCGGCGTCCCCCGGCGGCAGGTCGGCCGGGTCCGAGGGCCGCCACGCGAAGCGACCGAGCGCGTCGGCGGACGCACCCGCGCCGCGACCGGACGGCGCGCCGGCCCCGCATCCCGTGGTGGTCGTGACCGCGACGTGCAGGTCCACGCCCTCGACCGCGTGGAGCCGGTCCAGGAACCCGCCGAACCCGTCCGCGAGCGCCTGCTGCTCGCCGAGCATCCCGGGCCGGTCGCCGACCACGACGAGCAGGTCCACGCGCTTCGGCGCGGCGGGCACCGGCCCGTCCGGCGTGGCGTCGCCGCGGGCGTCCGGACCGCCCTCGCCGCCGGAGCACGCCACCGCCGAGAGCGCGAGCGCGACCGCGAACCGTCCGAGCGCGAAGCGCACCCGATCCCCCAGCAGGGTCCCCGGGGAGCCTACGGATTCGGGGGGTACGGTGCAACCCTCGGCGGCCCGCGGGGCTGCGGTCGATCACATCGGGGCGACGAGTGGCAGGTAGCGCTGAAGGACCATGCAGGATATTTTGCTTGCAGGCAAAAAAATGCGCAACTTTTCCTGCCTGTGAGCAAGGAACGTGGCGCGGCAGGCCGCGAACGGATCGGCCCGCAGGGGCGATCAGCCCAGCGCCCGGGAGAGGTCCTCCAGCAGGTCGTCCGCGTGCTCGATGCCCACGGACAGGCGGCACAGCCCGTCGGTGATGCCCGACGCGGCGCGGACGTCCGGGGGGATGGAGGCGTGCGTCATGATCGCGGGGTGCTCGATCAGGGACTCGACGCCGCCGAGCGACTCGGCCAGCGTGAAGACGCGCACGCGCTCGAGGAACCGGCGCGCCGCGTCGACGCCCCCGCGGATCTCGAACGACACCATGCCGCTCATGCCGGTCATCTGCGACCGCGCGAGCGCGTGCTGCGGGTGCGACTCGAGCCACGGGTAGATCACGCGCTCGACCGCGGCGTGCGACTCCAGGTGGCGCGCGACCGCCAGCGCGTTCGAGAAGTGGCGATCCATCCGGACCGCGAGCGTCTTGAGGCCGCGAAGGGTCAGCCACGAGTCGAACGGCGCGGTGCAGGCGCCGACCGCGTTCTGGCAGAACTTGAGGCGGGCGAAGAGGTCGTCGCGGCTGGTCACGATCGCCCCGCCGACCACGTCCGAGTGCCCGCCCACGTATTTGGTCGTCGAGTGCACGACCACGTCGATCCCGAACGACAGAGGCTTCTGGAAGTACGGGCTCGCGAACGTGTTGTCCACGACGCTGACGAGCCCGCGCGCCTTGCAGATCGCGGCGATTGCCCGCATGTCCGCGAGCTTCAGGAGGGGGTTCGACGGCGTCTCGATCCAGACGAGCCGCGTCTTCGGCCCGATCGCCGCCTCGATCCGCGCCGGGTCGCGCGCGTCCACGAACGTGTAGGTGATCCCGCAGTCCTGCCACACCCTGGTGAAGATCCGGTACGTCCCGCCGTAGACGTCGTCCATGCAGACCACGTGATCGCCGGCGCGGAGCAGGTTCATCACCGTGTTCGTCGCGGCGAGCCCGGACGCGAACACCAGCCCGTGCGTGCCGGGG
>VGRB01000023.1 GCA_016875475.1 Deltaproteobacteria bacterium | reverse complement strand
CCAACGGCGCCCGTGCACCGCGACCGCGCCGCCCCTCGCCGAGCCCCGAACCGACGGGGAGACGGAGGACTCCGCGCCCGCGCACCTGTCATTTCGCTGGCTCCGGATCCCCTTCCTTAGGACCCCCCGTTCCTCTATAATGAGACGCTTCGGTCGGAGGGCCTCGTCATGCGCCTCGCAATCGTCCCCGTTCTCGCCGTGGTTTTCGCGTCTTTCGTGACGGGGACCGCCTTCGCCCAGTGCCCGGGGGGATTCAAGATCGCGGACTCCTGCGGCCTGGTCGGGTACGAGGGCTGCTGCACCGCGGACGAGGCGCGCATCTGGTGCGAGGGCGGGAACCTGTGCATCGAGCCCTGCGCGTCGAACCCCCTGTGCGGCTGGGTGGCAATCGACCAGCAGTACGAGTGCGGCACGTTCTGGGGCGCCGCGGAGGTCTGGGGCAACTACCCGAAGACGTGCCCGTCGCTCCCCTGCGAGAAGTGCTCGACCCACGGCATCGCCTACGCCGGCTGCTGCGACGGCGCCGTGCTGAAGTGGTGCCAGAACGGGTGCGTCGCCGAAATCGACTGCGGCGCGAACCCCACCCCCGAGAGCCGGACGTGCGGCTGGAAGGAGGCCGACGAGTACGGCGACCCGCTCCGGTTCTACGACTGCGGCGCAACGGGCGCGGACCCGTCCGGCGCGCACCCGCTCGCCTGCGCGGGGTCGTGCGTCCCGGACTGCGCCGGGAAGGAGTGCGGCACGGACGGCTGCGGCGGGACCTGCGGCACCTGCCCGATCGGCAAGGCATGCAAGGCCGGGACCTGCGAGGAGACGCCCTGCTCGCCCGCCTGCTCGGGCAAGGAGTGCGGCGACGACGGCTGCGGGGGGTCCTGCGGCACCTGCGCCTCCGGGAAGAAGTGCTCCGCGGGCAAGTGCGTCTCGACCACGCCTACCGGCGACGGGTGCAAGGCATCGACCTCGCCGGGGTGCGGCGGCTGCGCGTGCGAGGCGTGCGTCTGCAAGCTCGACTCGTGGTGCTGCACGAACCAGTGGGACACGACCTGCGTCAAGAAGTGCGGCGAGAACTGCGGCGGCGGGTGCGCCACGCCGTGCAAGCCGGACTGTCTCGGGCGTGACTGCGGCCCGGACGGGTGTGGCGGCACCTGCGGCACGTGCAAGGCGGGCTTCAAGTGCGACGTGGACGCCTGCGTCGCGGACGTGTCCGGCGACGGCTGCTCGCCGCTCCCCGGCCCCGGCTGCGGCGGGTGCGCGTGCGAGGCGTGCGTCTGCGACCTCGACGACTACTGCTGCACCGACGAGTGGGACTCGATCTGCGTGGACAAGTGCGGCCAGTGCGGCTCGTGCGGCGGCTCGTGCAAGAAGGACTGCTGGGGCAGGAACTGCGGCCCGGACGGGTGCGGCGGGTCCTGCGGCTCGTGCCCGTACGGCGAGACGTGCGACTCGTGGTCCGGCAAGTGCAGCGGCGACTGCGAGCCCGACTGCTTCTTCAACGAGTGCGGCGACGACGGGTGCGGCGGCTCGTGCGGCACCTGCCCGCCCGGCTCGACCTGCACCTTCGGGTTCTGCATGGGCGGCCCCGGCGGCGACTGCACGGGCAAGGAGTGCGGCCCGGACGGCCTCGGCGGGAGCTGCGGGGAGTGCGGCGCGGGGTATGCGTGCAAGAGCGGGTCCTGCGTCGACGAGGGCGGCTGCGAGCCGGACTGCACGGGCAGCCAATGCGGACCCGACGGCTGCGGAGGCACGTGCGGCAAGTGCAACGCCGGGTTCGCCTGCCAGGGCGGGAAGTGCGTCCCGACCGACTGCACGCCGGACTGCGAGGGCAAGGAGTGCGGCGACAACGGCTGCGGCGGCACCTGCGGAAGCTGCGTGGGCAAGCAGACCTGCGTCGCGGGGAAGTGCACGACCGCACCGGTCTGCACGCCGTCGTGCTCCGGCAAGCAGTGCGGCGAGGACGGCTGCGGCGGCGCGTGCGGCGTGTGCATGCCGCCGAAGAAGTGCTCGAACGCGTTCGCGTGCGTCGATCCGTCCGAGTGCTCCTGCGCGGGCAAGGAGTGCGGAGACGACGGGTGCGGGACGCCTTGCGGCGCGACCTGCGGGGACGGCTACCACTGCTCGAGCGGCCGGTGCGTCGAGGGCGAGGTCGTGCCGCCGCAGGGCGACGCGATCGGGGGCGACGGCGGCCAGGGCGGGTCGCAGTGCCCGCCGGGCTCGGTCCCCTACTACGGCCGGTGCGCGCCCCAGCGGGCCGAGGCGGGCCCGTCGAGCGGCGGCTGCGGTGCGGGCGCGGGCGGAGCGGGCGCGGGCGGCGCGGGCGCCTGGCCGACGGCGCTCTTCCTGATCGGCGCCACGATCGCCGCGCGGCGCCGGCGCGGGTCCTGATCGCGGACACGGGGTCCGCCCCGGCCCCGCAATCCCCATCCTGAAGCGGGCTCGGCGCGAGAGGAGACGATGGAAGACGAGCGGAGAAGCGAGTTCCGGACGATGTCGGGCATCCCGCTCGAACGGGTCTACAAGCCGGCCGCGCCGGACGACGGCTACGCCGCGGCACTGAACGACCCCGGCTGCTACCCGTACACGCGCGGCGTGCACCCGACCATGTACCGCGGCAGGCTCTGGACCATGCGCATGTTCGCGGGCTTCGGGTCGCCCGAGGACACGAACCGCCGGTTCAAGTTCCTGCTCTCGCAGGGCCAGACCGGCCTGTCCACCGCCTTCGACATGCCCACGCTGATGGGCTACGACCCGGACCACGCGCTGTCGCTCGGCGAGGTCGGCCGCGAGGGCGTGTCGGTCGCGTCCGTCGCGGACATGCAGACGCTGTTCTCGGGCATCCCGCTCGACCGCGTCACGACCAGCATGACCATCAACGCGCCCGCGATCGTGGTGCTCTCGTTCTACGTGGCCGCGGCCGAGCGCGCAGGCGTGCCGACCGAGGCGCTCGGGGGCACGACCCAGAACGACATCCTGAAGGAGTTCATCGCGCAGAAGGAGTGGATCTCCCCGCCCCGGCCCGCGATGCGGATCATCCGCGACATGCTGGTCTGGTGTACGCGCAGGATGCCGAAGTGGAACACGATCTCGATCAGCGGCTACCACATCCGCGAGGCCGGCGCGACCGCGATCCAGGAGATGGCGTTCACGCTCGCCGACGGGATCGAGTACGTGCGCCACGGGATCGAGGCCGGGCTCGACGTGGACGAGTTCGCGCCCCGGCTGTCGTTCTTCTGGGACGTTCACAACGACTTCTTCGAGGAGATAGCGAAGTTCCGCGCCGCCCGCCGGATCTGGGCGAGGACGCTCAGGGAGCGGTTCGGCGCGAAGAACCCGCGCGCCTGGCTGCTCAGGACCCACGCCCAGACCGCGGGCGTGTCGCTGACCGCGCAGCAGCCGTACAACAACGTGATCCGCACGACGCTCCAGGCGCTGGCCGCGGTGCTCGGCGGGACCCAGTCGCTGCACACGAACTCGCTCGACGAGACGTACGCGCTCCCGACCGAGGAGGCCGCGACGATCGCGCTCCGCACGCAGCAGGTGATCGCGTTCGAGTCGGGCGTGGACGCGGTCGCGGACCCGCTCGGCGGCTCGTGGCTCGTCGAGCGCCTGACCGACGAGATGGAGGCGCGCGGCATGGAGTACATCCGCCGCATCGACGAGATGGGCGGCATGGTCGCGGCGATCGAGGCTGGCTTCCCGCAGCGCGAGATCGCGCAGTCCGCGTACGACTTCCAGCGCTCGGTCGACTCAGGCGACCGGACCATCGTGGGCGTCAACCGGTTCGTCGCGTCGGAGGAGGCCCCGATCCCGCTGCTCAAGGTCGAGCCCGAGGTCGAGCGCCGCCGCATCGCCGAGGTCGCGGCGTTCAAGAGTGCGCGCGACGCGTCCGCGGTCCGCCGCGGCCTGGACGGCGTGAAGCGCGCCGCGGCCGGGACCGACAACCTGATGGCCGCGGTGCTGGACGCAGCCCGCGCGGGCGCCACGCTCGGCGAGGTGTCCGACTGCTTCCGCGAGGTGCTCGGCATCTACCGCGAGACCGCGGCCGCGTGCTGACCGCGCTCCGCGGCGGCGCCAGGCGCAATGGGGGAGTGGAATGATGTTCACGGGCGTGAAGGTGTTCACGGCGACGAAGGCCAAGGACCGCGAGGACCTGGGCGAGGCCTGCACGAGGTGGCTCCGCGACAACCCGCGGGTCCGGCCCGTGGACAAGGTCGTGACCCAGTCGTCGGACCGGGAGTTCCATTGTCTGACCATCACCGTGTTCTACGTCGAGGAATCCTAGCCCGGGGAAGCGCAACACCTTGATCTTCCGCTCGAACGGGCCGCTCGTCGCGGCCGCCGTGTACGTCGTCGCGGTCACCGCCGTCGTCGCGACGACCCGGTCCCCCGCGCCCGACGGGCTTGCGGCTCGGATGCGGCTGGCCGAGCAGGCCCTGGCCGCGCGGCTGGTCCCGCCCGGCGCCCCGTCCCCGGCCGGCGACATGCTGGACGCGTCGCACCTCGCGGAGATCGCGCCCGGACCGTTCCCCGACCCGGCCGACCGGTGGCGCGGGGCCGCGGTGGCGCTCCGCCTGGGCGCGCCCGACGCGGCGTGGCGGTTCCTCCAGCCGCTCGTCCCGTCCGACCCGCTGGCCCGCGTCCTGGTCCAGCGGACCTTCGACGACGGGGTCGCGTCGGCGCGGCGCGCGTTCGGCCTCCCCCCCACCACCGTGCCCGCGCTGTTCGACCCGCGTCCCGCCGCGGGACCGGACGAGGTCGCCCGCGCCGCGGCCCTGGAGGTGGAGCCGGGACTCCGCGAGGAGCTGGTCAGGGCCGTCGCGCTGCACGCCGGCCTCGCGGCCGAGGCTTCGGCGGCCGAGCGGGAGGCCGTGGCGAGGTGGGACCACGCGGTGACCGTCGGCGCCGGTCTCGCCGCGGCCGTGCTGGCGCTCCTCGGGATCGGCATCGCGCTGTGGGTCGGGTCGCGGAAATGGGCCGCGGCGCCCGGCCCCGGCGTCCGTCCGGGACCGGCCGACCTCCTGCCGCTCGCCCGCGTGGTCGTCTGGTTCATGGCCGTCCACCTGACCACCTCGCTGCTGGTGCCCCACCTGATCGACCGGGCCGGCTTCGTGCCCGACCCGGCCGCGCTCGTGCTCGCGCTCTACCTCGCGAACGGCGTGGCGGGGCTCGCGCTGGTCCGCCTCGCGGGCCTGCCGCGCCCGGGCGAGGGCTGGGCCGCGCAGGTCGGGATCGCCGGCTCGTTCGCCCCGCGCGGGATCGGCCGGTCGGTCGTGGGCGCCGCGGCCGCGTTCTGCATGGCCTGGACCGCCTACGTCGGGTCCATGTTCGTGACCGTGCAGCTCGGGCTGGGCGGCGACGGCGGCGACGACCCGACCTCGCTCTTCCTCGTGTCGCAGGCGGACGGCCCGGGGCTAGCCCTCGTGCTCGTCTCGCTCGGGCTCGCGGCGCCGCTCGTGGAGGAGGCCCTGTTCCGCGGCTACGTGTTCGGCCGCCTCCGCTCGCGCACGCCCGTCGCGCTCGCCGCCGCCCTGAGCGGCTTCGCCTTCGCCGCGGCGCACCTGTCGCTCGCCGCCTTTCTCCCCCTGGCCGCGATCGGGTTCACCTTCGCGCTCGCCTACGAGCGCACGCGGGACCTCGCGACGCCGGTGCTCGCCCACGCGGCCTGGAACCTGGCCCAGGCGGCGCTGCTGCTCGCGATCTACGCGTGACCGTTGACGCCCGAATCCGCCCCCCTCCGCCGACCGTGCTACGATCCGCGGCCAGGAAGGAGTTGTTGCATGCGGGACATGCGTCGTCGGCGCGTGCTCTGCGCAGGGGGGGGCGCGGTCGGGGCGGTCGCAGCCGTCCTGGTCGCCGGTGTCGCGGTGGCCGACCACGCTCCCCTGCCTCGTCCTGCCTCCGTCGACGCCATCCACCGGCCCTGGTCAATCGAGGTCCAGGGCTGGATCGGATCGGGCATGGGGACCGGCATCTCGCGTGTGAGGGACTCGGACTCCACGGCGAGCCGGGTCACATGGGAGCCAGGGGTCGCGGGCGGGTTCGGCGTGACCGGCGCCTACGCGTTCTCGCGTTGGCTGGGCGTGGTCCTCACACTCGAGCACCTCCTCGCGAGGACCTCGTTCACGGGACCGATGGACGAGCGCACTCTGATCGTCGCCCTGACCGCCGGCCTCGCCGGTCGGGTGGGAATATCGAGCCGCCTGTATTGGCTCGCCGAGGCCGGATGGGGTCTCGGATGGTGGTCTATCGAGGCCGACTGCAACCACGCGCCGGCCTGTCCGAGCCTCGAGTCGGAGTACGTCGCACTGAGGTTCCGGACCGGCGTCGAGTGGTTCTGGTCCGACTCGGCATCGGTCGTGGCGGCAGCGGAGTGCCTGCTGCCGAACGTGGGGCCGCGCGACGTGTCGGAGGAAGGGTCGGAGCGGCTGGTGCCGTTCGTGGGGATGACGCTGGGCGTAGCCTTGCACCTGTGAGAGACGCCATGCGGTCGGTCTTCGCAATCGCAGCGCTCGCGATCGCCGCCGGCCCGGCTCGCGCCGGGGAACCGTGGGTGCCCGATGAGGAGCCGGCGGCGTTCGAGCGGCAGGGTCCGTTCGCGATCGAGGCACACGCCTGGCTCGGACGCGCGTCGGGTGCTTGCGGCGAAGGCTGCGAGGGCGATCAGGTGGCGTGGACCCGCGGCTTCGGGGTGCTCGGCACGTACCGGTTCCACCCGCGTTTTGCGGCGTCGCTCGGGTTCGGGGGCCTGTTCGCCCAGGTGCCCCCGACCCTGGGACTCGTCGCCGTCACGATCACCCCGGGCATCCGCGTGGCGGCCCCGGTCTCCGCCCGACTGACGGTGCTGCTCGACGCCGGCATCGGGTACTCGTACTGGCTCTGGCCCGTCGGCCTGGAGCACGTCGACGTACTCGGCTCCTCTGCCCACCCGGCGCACCGCATGGCGACCCGGTGCCGGTGGGCGCTCGACGTGGTCGCGACTCCGTCCACGTCGCTCGTGTTCGGGCTCGACTTCGAACTCCTCAACCTCGTGGAAGGCGATTCCTCTTCTCGGCATCCGCGGAGGGAAGAGGGTCCGATCCCGTTCGTCGGTCTCACGCTCGGCATCGCCGCGCACATGTGACGCCGGTGCCGTTCGATATCGGCCGTTCGAGACGCGATGGCCCCGGCAGTTCCGCCGCAAACGGTTGACGACCCGGACCGCCGTGGTACGCTTCGGCCGTCCGAGGTTCCCGCAACAAACGGAGGAGGAGAGGCGATGGATCCGCGTCCGTGGCACAGGTTCTACGACAAGGGCGTCCCGGTCGGCGTCGACTACCAGCAGCTCACGATCCCGCAGGTCCTCGACAAGACGGCCGCGGCGTTCCCGGACCGGAGCGCGACGCTGTTCGAGGGCCACCGGCTGACGTACGGCCAGTTGAAGGACCAGTCGGACCGTCTCGCGACCGCGCTCGTGCGGCTCGGGTTGAAGGCCGGCGACCGCGTCGCGATCCAGCTCCCGAACCTCCCCCAGACGGTCGTGGCGTGGCTCGGCGTCTTGCGCGCGGGCGGCATCGCGGTCATGACGAACCCGATGTACGTGCAGCGCGAGGTCGAGCACCAGTTCGAGGACGCGAACGTCCGCATCGTGATCGCGCTCGACGCGCTCTGGATGAAGACGATCCGGCCGGTCCGCGGCAACCTGCACCTGGACCACGTGATCCTGACGGGCATCAAGCACGCGCTGCCGTTCCCGAAGAACCTGCTCTTCCCGATCGTGGGCAAGAAGAGCGGCATGGTCGTGGACGTGCCCGCGGAGCCGGGCGTGATCTGGCTGAACGACCTGCTCGCGGGGACGCCCGCGGCGCCGCCCCCCATGCCGGCCGACATGGACGCGATCGCGAACCTCCAGTACACCGGCGGCACCACCGGCCTGTCCAAGGGCGCGATGCTGACCCACCGGAACCTGTCATACAACGCGCAGCAGGCGCTCGCGTGGTTCCCGGGCGCGGCCCACGGCGGCGAGGTCATGCTGTCCGCGCTGCCGTTCTTCCACTCGTTCGGGCTGACGGTCTGCATGAGCTTCTCGCTCCTCCTCGGCGCGGCGCAGGTCCTGGTCCCGAACCCGCGCGACATCAAGAAGCTGGTCGGCTACATCGAGAAGTACCGGCCGACCATGTTCCCGGCGGTCCCCACGCTCTACAACGCGGTCAACAACTACCCTGGCATCGACAAGGTCGACATCTCGTCCATCAAGGGCTGCATCTCCGGGTCCGCGCCGCTCCCGATGGAGGTTCTGGAGCGGTTCGAGAAGCTGACCGGCGGCCGGATCACCGAGGGCTTCGGCCTGACCGAGACCTCGCCGATCACGCACGCCAACCCGCTGTTCGGGCTCAGGAAGCCCGGGTCCATCGGCGTCCCCGTCTCCGACACCGACGCGCGGATCGTGGACCTGGAGGAAGGCAGGAAGGTGATGGGCGTCGGCGAGGAGGGCGAGCTGGTCCTCGCGGGCCCGCAGATCATGAAGGGCTACTGGAACAAGCCCGACGAGACCGCGGACATGATCCGCGACGGGTGGCTCTACACCGGCGACATCGCGAAGATGGACGACGAGGGCTACTTCTACATCGTCGGCCGCAAGAAGGACATGATCATCGCGGGGGGGTACAACATCTACCCGCGCGAGATCGACGACCTCCTGTTCGAGCACCCGAAGGTCCTGGAGGCGGCCGCGGTCGGCATCCCGGACCCGCACCGGGGCGAGACCGTCAAGGCGTACATCGTGCTGAAGCCGGGCGAGCAGGCCACGATCGAGGAGTTCGCCGAGTACTGCAAGTCCAGGCTCGCCGCCTACAAGGTCCCGAAGTCGTACGAGTTCCGGGCCGAGCTGCCCAAGTCCACGGTCGGCAAGGTCCTCCGCCGCGTGCTGCGCGACGAGGAGGTCGCGAAGCTGAAGGCCGCGAAGGGCGCGGACGCCTGACTCCGCACGGCCGCCGGCGTTGAGGCGCTCGCACCCCGATGCTATCCTTCGTACATGGGCACCGCCCGCAGTCTCGCCGACGTCGCCAGGGAGTTCGGACTCAGGCTCGTGGTGCGTTTCGGGTCGACCGCCACGCACCGCGCCGGCCCCTCGTCCGATCAGGACATCGCGGTGCTCGCAAGTTCCGCACCGGATCTCGACCGCGAGACCGCTCTCGTCGTGGCACTGGGGGAGGCGCTCGGGGGTCCCGATGTGGACCTGACCGTCCTGAACCGGGCGGATCCGCTGCTCCTCTTCGAGGTCGTCAGGCAGGGGGTTCCGCTGTTCGAGGCCGAGCCGGCCCTGTTCGCCGCGACCAGGTCGTACGCCTCGCGCCGTTACGACGACACGCTGAAGTTCCGCCTTGCCCTGAGCCGCTGGCTGGAGGCGCGCCTTGGCTGACATCCCGATGGACGAACCGACCCGCCGGCTCGTGGAGAGGAAACTCGCGCTCCTGATCGAGTACGCGGACGAACTCCGGCCGCTGGTCGTCCCCGGTGACGAACCCGGGACCCCTAGCCTGAGACGCAGGGCGATCGAGCGGCTGGTACAACTGCTGGTCGAGGTGTCCAGCGACATCAACGGTCTGGTTGCCGCCGCCGCCGGGGTCGCGCCGCCCTCGACCACCCGGGAGTCCTTCCTGATCGCCGTGCGCTTCGGGGTCGTTCCGGACTCCCTGTCGGGGCGCTTCGTCGCGTCGTACGTCGGGCTGAGGAACCGGATCGTCCACGACTACGACACCCTGGATGCGACGCTCGTGGCCCGCGGGGCAACCCGACTGCTTGCGGACGCCGAGGAGTACGCGCGGCACGTCGCTCGATGGCTGGGGACCGGGACCGGCACGCCCGACGGGTGACCCTCCCCCGACGGGCGGCGAGCGGTCACAACCGACCCGTCACCACCATGATGCACGCGTCGCGCACGACCGTGGCGAACCGCTCCTCCGCGCAGGCGACCACCGCGTCGTCGAACGAGCCGTCCTGGAGCCAGACCGCGCCGACCGACGACGGGTCGAGCCCGCGCAGCACCTCGAGCGTCACGCCCGGCGGCGTCACGAAGTCCACGACGTGGACCGGCCGCGGGACCGACGCGACGTCCCTGTAGGCGGCGAGGCCCGCGATCTCCGGCTCGCGCGGGTTCACCGGGAGCACGGCGTATCCCTTCCCGTGCAGGTTCCGGACGATGACGTTCCCGTACTTCTCGGGGTTGTTCGACGCGCCCACGACCGCGATGCGGGTCGTCGCGTCCTTGCGCCGGAGCCGCTCCTCCACGCCTGCCGGGATCCGGGTCTGCCTGTCCATCCTGCCGCCTCCCTGCCCTCCCGGACCATAAGGCCGGCAGGGCGGGGAGGCAACTCAGCGATCGGGGAAACCCCGTGTGCACACACGGATCCCCGCGCCGACGTTGAACCCGGACGCGTTCGCGGCTACGCTCCCGCGAACGGAGGTCGACAGTGACCAGGGTTGACCGCAACGGCTTCGGGACCCGGACCGACCTGATCGTCGGCGGCCGCAGGTTCTCGTTCCACCACCTGGGTGCGCTCGAGCGCGCAGGGGTGGGGCGGCCGGACCGCCTGCCCTTCTCGCTGAAGGTGGTGCTGGAGAACCTCCTGCGGCACGAGGACGGCGTGTCGGTGACCGCGGGCGACATCGAGGGCGTTGCGTCCTGGGACCCGGGCAGCACGGCGGAGCGCGAGATATCCTACATGCCGGCCCGCGTGCTCCTCCAGGACTTCACGGGCGTGCCCCTGGTCGTTGACCTCGCCGCGATGCGCGACGCGGTGGCGCGGCTCGGCGGCGACCCCCGGCGCGTGAACCCGCTGCTCCCGGTGGACCTGGTCATCGACCACTCGGTGCAGGTCGACGCGTTCGGCGACCGGCGCGCGCTCGCGGTCAACGCGGAGCTGGAGTTCGAGCGCAACCGCGAGCGCTACGCGCTGCTCCGCTGGGCGCAGGAGGCGTTCGCGGGCTTCCGCGTGGTCCCGCCGGACACGGGCATCGTCCACCAGGTGAACCTCGAGTACCTCGCCGCCGCGGTGTTCGAGCGCGACGGCATGGCCATCCCCGACACGGTCGTGGGCACTGACTCGCACACCACGATGATCAACGGCCTGGGCGTGCTAGGCTGGGGCGTAGGCGGGATCGAGGCCGAGGCCGCGATGCTCGGCCAGCCCATCTCCATGCTGGTGCCGCAGGTGATCGGCGTGCGCGTGCACGGGTCGGTGCGGCCCGGCGCGACCGCGACGGACGTGGTGCTCGCGGTCACCCAGATGCTCCGGCGGCGCGGCGTGGTCGGCAAGTTCGTCGAGTTCTT
Source organism: Deltaproteobacteria bacterium (assembly GCA_016875475.1). Taxonomy (GTDB): domain Bacteria; phylum Myxococcota_A; class UBA9042; order DTJE01; family DTJE01; genus VGRB01. The sequence goes on along the minus strand of VGRB01000023.1, from coordinate 12,972 downwards.
CGGCCGCGGCCGGTCCGGCCTGTCGCTCGCGGACCGGGCGACCATCGCGAACATGGCCCCGGAGTACGGCGCGACCGTCGGGTTCTTCCCGATCGACGACGAGACGCTCGCCTACCTGCGCTTCTCCGGCCGCTCGGCGAGCCAGGTCGCCCTCGTCGAGGCGTTCGCGAAGGAGCAGGGCCTGTTCCGGACCGACGAGACCCCGGATCCGGCGTTCACGGACGTGGTCTCGCTGGACCTCGACTCGGTCGAGCCGAGCCTCGCCGGGCCGCGCCGCCCGCAGGACCGCGTCCCCCTGACCTCGGCGCGCAAGTCGTTCCGCAAGGCGCTCGCCGAGATGAAGGCGGAAGAGGCCGCCGCGCTGGACCGCACCGCGGTCGCGCGCTGGATCGAGGGCGAGGCGGACGGGAACGTGACGGCCGCGCTTGAACGCCCGGTGCGCGTCGGCACGAACGGCGACGCGCTCGAGGTCCGGAACGGCTCGGTCGTGATCGCCGCCATCACGAGCTGCACCAACACCTCGAACCCGTCGGTCCTGGTCGCCGCGGGCCTGCTCGCGCGCAACGCCGCGAAGCGCGGCCTCACGCGCCGCCCCTGGGTCAAGACCAGCCTCGCGCCCGGGTCCAAGGTGGTCACACGCTACCTCGAGGAGGCCGGGCTCGCGCCGCACCTCGACGCGCTCGGGTTCAACGTCGTCGGGTACGGGTGTACCACGTGCATCGGCAACAGCGGCCCCCTGCCGCCCGAGATCGCCGCGGCCGTGGACGCCGAGAAGATCGTGGCGGTGTCGGTCCTGTCCGGGAACCGCAACTTCGAGGGCCGCATCAACCCGCACGTCCGCGCGAACTACCTCGCCTCGCCGCCCCTGGTGGTCGCGTACGCGATCGCCGGGACCATGGACATCGACCTCGACCGCGAGCCGCTCGGGATCGGGTCGGACGGGTCGCCGGTGTTCCTGCGCGACGTGTGGCCGGACCCGGCGGAGGTCGCCGAGACCGTCCGCCGCGCGGTGCGGCCCGAGATGTTCGCCTCCGAGTACGCGGACGTGTTCGCCGGGGACGGGCGATGGCGCGGCCTCCCCGTGCCGCGGGGCGACCGGTTCGCCTGGGACGACGCGTCGACCTACGTGCGCCGCCCGCCGTTCTTCGACACGCCCGCGGCGCCCGAGCCTGTCCGCGACCTCGCCGGCATGCGCGTGCTCGCGATGCTCCCGGACTCGATCACCACGGACCACATCTCGCCCGCCGGGTCGATCGCGAAGTCCGGGCCCGCAGGCCGCTACCTCGTCGGGCACGGCGTCGCGCAGAAGGACTTCAACAGCTACGGCGCGCGCCGCGGCAACCACGAGGTGATGCTGCGCGGCACGTTCGCGAACACGCGGCTGCGCAACGAGATGGTGCCCGGGATCGAGGGCGGGGTCACGACCCACCCCTCCTCCCCCGACCCGGTGCCGATCTCGGACGCGGCCGAGCGATGGGCGTCGGTCGGCGTGCCGCTGCTCGTGGTCGCGGGCAGGGAGTACGGGAGCGGCTCGTCCCGCGACTGGGCGGCCAAGGGCGTGAAACTGCTTGGCGTCCGCGCCGTCCTCGCGGAGTCCTTCGAGCGCATCCACCGGTCGAACCTCGTCCAGATGGGCGTGCTGCCGCTCGAGTTCGAGCCCGGACAGGACCGCAAGTCGCTCCAGCTCACCGGCCGCGAGACCTTCGACGTGACCGGGCTCGAGTCCGCCGCCGGCATCCGGCCGCGCATGAAGGTGGACGTCCGCGCGACCGCGCCCGACGGCGCGGTGAAGGCCTTCCGTGCGACCGCCCGCATCGACACCGCGGTCGAGGCCGACTACTTCCGCCACGGCGGGATCCTGCCCTTCGTCCTCCGCAGGCTCGCCGCCGGCTGATTCCCCCGTACCCGTACCCGCTCTCATTCGCCACTTTCGGCCCCCGTGCTGCTGACCCTGCGACCGCCGGACGAACGCCGTCCGTGAGCCGGATCCTCCCTTGACGGAGTTCCCGGAGCGGCCTAGATAGGTGCGGCCCCGGAACCCCGGACCATCGGGGGGCGGGTGCAGGCATGGGTACGGGTACGGGCAAGAACGGAGGAAGCCAATGAAGGACATCGTGGTCGCCGGCGCAGCTCGCACCGCGGTCGGCGGGTTCAACGGGGCGCTCGCCGGGCTTCCGGCGGCGAGGCTCGGGCAGGTCGCGATCGCGGAAGCCCTCCGCCGGGCCGGCGTCGCGCCCGCGGACGTGACGGACGTGATCCTCGGCCAGGTGCTCACCGCCGGGTGCGGCCAGAACCCGGCGCGCCAGGCCGCGATCGCCGCGGGCATCCCGGTCGAGCGGACCGCGATGACCGTGAACCAGGTCTGCGGCTCCGGGCTCCGGTCGGTCGCGCTCGGGTTCCAGGCGATCGCGGCCGGCGACGCGGACGTCGTGGTCGCGGGCGGCCAGGAGAGCATGAGCCTGTCGCCCCACTGCGCCCACCTGCGCAACGGGACGAAGATGGGCGGTCTCGAGCTGATCGACTCGATGATCAGGGACGGCCTGTGGGACGCCTTCAACGGCTACCACATGGGCATGACGGCCGAGAACGTGGCGAGCCGGTTCGGGGTCACGCGCGACGATCAGGACGCGCTCGCGCTCGGCTCGCAGCAGAAGGCCGAGGCCGCGCAGACGGCCGGCCGGCTCAAGGACGAGATCGTCCCGGTGGTCATCCCGGGAAAGAAGGGCGACGTGGTCGTGGACACCGACGAGCACCCGCGCCACGGCACGACGATCGAGGCGCTCTCGAAGCTCCGGCCCGCGTTCGACAAGAACGGCACCGTGACCGCGGGCAACGCCTCCGGCATCAACGACGGCGCGGCCGCCGTGGTGCTGATGAGCGCCGCGGACGCCTCCGCCCGCGGCATCGCGCCGCTGGCCCGGATCGCGGGTTGGGCGACCGCCGGAGTGGACCCCGCGATCATGGGCACCGGCCCGATCGCGGCGTCGCGCAAGGCGCTCCACAAGGCCGGCTGGTCCGTCGCCGACCTCGACCTCGTGGAGGCGAACGAGGCGTTCGCGGCCCAGGCCGTCGCGGTCAACCGGGCGATGGAGTGGGACCTCGCGCGCGTCAACGTGAACGGCGGCGCGATCGCGCTCGGCCACCCGATCGGCGCGTCCGGCGCCCGGATCCTCGTCACGCTGCTCCACGAGATGGCCAGGCGAGGCGCGAGGAAGGGCCTCGCGACGCTGTGCATCGGCGGCGGCATGGGCGTCGCGATGTGCCTGGAGCGCTGACCGTCCTTGTGCCCGGAGCGCCGGCCGTCCTTGTGCGTCGAGCGCCGGCCGTCCTTGTGCGTGGAGCGCCGACCGTCGCGGCGGGGCCGCCGCGTTGCCCGCCCTCCGGCCGCCCTCGCGAAACCCATCCGCGGATGCGCCCGGCTCGCACGGCCGGCCGGCCCGTGCCGTGGTCCGATCGCGTGCTCGCGGGGCTGGCGGACGTGCTCCGGGTCGTCTTGCGGAATCGCGGAGCCCGAGCGGACCGCCTGGTTCGAGTCGATCCGGAATCCGCCGGCCGCGGGTTTACAGACCGGGTCGGCACGACTATAGTTTTTGCCGGCGGTTCGAGGATCCGGAGGAGGACTGCATGTGTCACGACCACGGGGATCGCGGGCACCACGAACAGGGGTACGGGCGCGGCCGCGAGCACGGCCGCCAGCACGGCCACGAGCACTCGCACGGCGGCCACGGGCACGAGCACCGGCACCAGCACGAGCACGAGCACGGCGGCCCCGACCACCGGGGCGGCGGGCGCGACGGCGGGCCCGACCGGCCGGGCCGCCCGCGCGGCGGGTGCGAGTGCGGCTGCCACGGCGACGAGGGCGGCTTCGGCTTCGAGCGCCGGTTCGTCAGCAAGGCCGAGGTGATCGAGACGCTCCGCGAGTACCTGAAGGACCTGGAAGGCGAGGCCCAGGGCGTGCGCGAGGCGATCGCCGAGATGGAGGCCGAGGCCGCCGCGGCCGCCGCCCCGAAGCCGGAGCCCCCGCAGGAGTAGGGCCGCTTCGCCGGGGTCCGGTCCGCGGCGACACGGGCGCTCCGCCGCTCCGCGGCGAACCGCACGCGCCGCGAACCGCACGCGCTGCGAGCCGCACGAGCACCGGCCGCGCGCACCGGGCCGCACGAACACCGGCCGCGCGCACCGGGCCGCGCGCACACCCGGCCGGCGGATCGTCCCGCACGCCTTCCGCAACGGCGTCAACGGGTCGCGGGACGCGGCTTGACGACCCCCCGCCGACGCACTAGAGTCAATCTCCATGATAAAGCGGACCAAATCAATCTGAGGTGACGAGCTTGGCGAACACGACGTACGTCCCGACGGTCCCGGAGGGCGGCGCGCGGATCGCGGTGCGGCCCGACTTCTCCCTCGACGTCCCCGACAACCCGATCGTGCCCTTCATCGAGGGCGACGGCACGGGCCGCGACATCTGGAAGGCCTCGGTCCGGGTGTTCGACGCGGCCGTGGCGAAGGCATACGGCGGTGCCCGCAGGATCCGGTGGATGGAGGTGCTGGCGGGCGAGAAGGCGTTCAACGCGGGTGGCGAGTGGCTGCCCGCGGAGACCGTGAAGGCGGTCCGGGACTACGTGGTCGCGATCAAGGGCCCGCTCACGACGCCGGTCGGCGGCGGCATCCGCAGCCTGAACGTCGCGCTGCGCCAGGTGCTGGACCTCTACGCGTGCGTGCGGCCGGTCCGCTGGTTCGACGGGGTGCCGTCGCCGGTCAAGGAGCCGCAACGCCTGGACATCGTGATCTTCCGCGAGAACACCGAGGACGTGTACGCGGGCATCGAATGGGCCGCCGGCTCCCCCGAGGCCGCGAAGCTCGTGGAGTTCGTGCGCCTGCTCGGCAAGGAGATCCGCGCGGACTCGGGCATCGGCATCAAGCCGATCTCGCCGTTCGCCACCAAGCGCCTCGTCCGGAGGGCGGTCCGCTACGCGCTGGAGCGCGGCAAGGGGAGCGTCACCCTGGTCCACAAGGGCAACATCATGAAGTTCACGGAGGGCGCGTTCCGCGAGTGGGGCTACGAGCTGGCGCGGGACGAGTTCGCTGCCGCGACCGTGACCGAGGACGAGGTGTGGGAGAAGCACGGCGGCAAGGCCCCTGCCGGCCGAGTGGTCGTGAAGGACCGCATCGCGGACTCGATGTTCCAGCAACTCCTGCTGCGCCCGGACGAGTACGAGGTGCTCTGCACGCCGAACCTGAACGGCGACTACCTGTCGGACGCGACCGCGGCCCAGGTGGGCGGGCTCGGCATGGCGCCCGGCGCGAACATCGGCGACCACGCGGCCATGTTCGAGGCGACCCACGGGACCGCGCCGAAGTACGCGGACCAGGACAAGGTCAACCCGGGCTCGGTCATCCTGTCCGGCGTGATGATGCTGGAGCACGTGGGCTGGATCGAGGCGGCCGACCTGATCACCGGTGCGCTCGCCGCGACGATCCGCGACGGCCAGGTCACCTACGACCTCCACCGGCAGATGCCGGGCGCGAAGCTGCTTCGCTGCTCGGAGTTCGGGAGCGCGATCATCGACCACATGTGACCTGGCGGCGGTCACGAGGAGGAGTAGCTGGATGGCTAACAGGAAGAAGATCACGGTGATCGGGGCCGGGCGCGTCGGCGAGTCCACCGCGCACATCCTCGCGTCCAAGGCGCTCGGGGACGTGGTGCTCGTGGACGTGGTGCCGAACGTGGGCGCGGGCAAGGCGCTCGACATCATGGAGGAGCGCCCGCTCGAAGGCTGGGACGTCGATGTCGTGGGGACGGACGGCTACGCCGCGACCGCCGGGTCGGACCTGATCATCCTGACCGCGGGCCTGCCGCGGAAGCCCGGCATGAGCCGCGACGACCTGATCGCCGCGAACCTCGAGATCGTGAAGTCGTGCTCGGCGCAGGCGGCCGCCGCGTCCCCGGACGCGAAGCTGATGGTCGTCTCGAACCCGCTCGACGTGATGTGCTTCGTCGCGAAGCAGGCCACGGGCTGGTCGAAGAACCGCGTGTTCGGCATGGCTGGCGTGCTCGACTCGGCGCGCTTCCGCTCGTTCCTGGCCATGGAGCTGAACGTGTCGGTCAAGGACGTCCAGGCGTACGTGCTCGGCGGCCACGGCGACGAGATGGTCCCGCTGATCCGCCACTGCTCCGCGGGCGGCGTGCCGATCACGGACCTGCTGTCCGCCGACCGCATCGACGCGATCGTCAAGCGCACCCAGGGCGCGGGCGGCGAGATCGTGAAGCTGCTCGGCTTCTCGGCGTACTACTCGCCCGCGCACTCGGCGGTCGCCATGGCCGAGGCGGTGCTGAAGGACGAGCGCCGCATCCTCCCGTGCTCCGCGTACCTCGAGGGCGAGTACGGCACGAGCGGCCACTACCTCGGCGTGCCCTGCCTGCTCGGCGCGAACGGCGTCGAGCGGGTTTTCGAGCTGTCCCTGACCGACGCCGAGCGCGCGCTGCTCGCGAAGTCCGTCGAGGCGGTCAAGTCCACGACCGACGTCGCGAAGGCAAAGCTCGCCGGGTAGCGCGGCCCTCCCTCGCGCGCCGGCCGACTGCGACGATTCAGCCAATCCTTTCCGCCGGTTCGTTCTTGCCCACTTGATCGCTTGTTGATAGGCGTTATCATTCGGATGCGTTCGCTCCTGGTTTGGAGCCGGGCCGGCGGGCCGCGGGGCCGGGGGGGACGAGGGAGAGGAACAACCAAGGGAGCATTCGGAAATGTCGAACCTTTCGCTGGTGCAGAAGCAGGCCCCGGACTTCGTTGCGGACGCTGTGACGGGCGGCGAGTTCGCGACCGTGAAGCTCTCGGCGTACAAGGGCAAGTGGGCGGTCCTGTTCTTCTACCCGCTCGACTTCACCTTCGTGTGCCCGACCGAGATCACGGCCTTCAACGACGCGCTCGACGAGTTCCACAAGGCGAATGCCGAGGTGATCGGCGTGTCCGTGGACAGCAAGTACACGCACCTCGCCTGGTCCAACACGCCCCGCGCGGAAGGGGGCCTCGGCAAGCTGCGCATCCCGCTCGTCGCCGACATCTCCAAGCGGATCGCGACGGACTACGGCGTGCTGGTCGAGCCGGGCATCGCGCTCCGCGGGCTCTTCATCGTCGACCCGGACGGCAAGGTCGCCTACCAGGTCGTGCACGACCTCGGCATCGGCCGCAGCGTGGACGAGACCCTGCGCGTGCTCCGTGCGCTCCAGTTCTCGCGCGAGCACGGCGAGGTCTGCCCCGCCAACTGGACGCCCGGCAGGGACACGATGAAGGGCGACCCGGTCGGCGCGAAGGCGTACTTCTCCAAGCACGCGTGACGCCATGCCCGTCGTCCCGGACTCGAGCGACGCCGCTGCGGCGGTCCGGGACGCGTTCCTCGCGAACCGCGAGACCTTCCTCGCCATCACGCGACGCGCGCGCCGAACGTTCGAGACCCGCGACTGGGCCGCCGCCGCCGCGGACGCGGGCGAGCGGCTCAACGCCTACCGCGACTGGGTGGACCACGTGGAGGGCGAGGTCCGGCGAATCCTGGGCGGCGCGATCCACGACCGCCGCGCGTGGCACCGCATGCGGGCGCGATTCGCGGCCCTCGTCGCCGGCCGCGGGGACGTCGAGATCGCGGAAACCTTCTTCAACTCCGTGACGCGCCGGGTGTTCTCCACCGTCGGCGTGGACCCGGACATCGAGTTCCTGGACCCCTCGGAGCCGGGGCCGCCGGACAGCGTGCCGGAGTGCAGGCTCCGCGGCGGCGGGTGCCTTGCCGGGTGCGAAACCGCGTGTGCGTGCGCCTCGTACCCTCTCGACGAGGGCTCGACGACCGCGCTCCGATCCCTCCTCCTCGACCTGTCGCTGTCCGTTGCCTGGGAGGACATCGACCGCGACGCGAGCGCCGGCGCGGCCGTCCTCGACCACGACATCGAGGCGACCGGTCCGCCCCCCCCGCGCGCGATCGAGGTGCTGCGGCCCCTGTTCTTCCGGAACAAGGGTGCCTACGTGGTCGGCCGCGTGCGCTCGGGGAGGCGCATCACCCCCCTCCTGCTCGCGATCCTGAACGGCCCGCGCGGCCTCCGCCTGGATGCCGTGCTGACGACCCGCGACGAGGCGAGCGTCGTGTTCTCGTTCACGCGCAGCTACTTCCACGTCGCGGTCGACAACCCGCGCGAGGCGGTCGGGTTCCTGAGGACCCTGATGCCGGCGAAGCCGATCGGCGAGCTGTACGCCTCGATCGGGGAGCACAAGCACGGCAAGACCGTGCTCTACCGGCACCTGCAGCGCCACCTCTCGGCGACCGAGGACCGGCTGGTCGCCGCGCCGGGATCGCCCGGCCTCGTCATGGTCGTGTTCGGCCCCGCGTCGCTCGACGTGGTCTTCAAGGTGATCCGCGACCGCCCGACCCGACCCAAGGACACGAACCGGCGGGAGGTGATGGAGCGCTACCGGCTGGTGTTCCGGTCCGACCGCGTCGGCCGTCTCGTGGACGCGACCGAGTTCGAGCACATGGCCTTCGAGCGCGCCCGGTTCGCACCCGGCCTGCTCGACGAGCTGCTGCGGGACTCGGGCGAGGTCGTGGCCGCGGGGCCGGACCTGATCGACGTGCGGCACATGTACGCGGAGCGTCGCGTGACGCCGCTCGACCTCTACCTGTCGTCGGCCCCGGCGGGGCATGCGGTCCGGGTGGTCCAGGACTACGGCCAGGCGATCAAGGACCTCGCGGCCGCCGACATCTTCCCGGGCGACCTCCTGCTCAAGAACTTCGGCGTGACGCGCCACGGACGCGTCGTGTCGTACGACTACGACGAGCTGTGGCCGCTGACGAAGTGCAACTTCCGCGGCCTCCCCGCGCCGCGCGACGACGTCGAGGAGGCGGCCGACGAGCCGTTCTTCTACGTGGGGCCGCACGACGTGTTCCCGGAGGAGCACGCGCGGTTCCTGGGCCTCCCGCCACGCCTGCGCGACGCCTTCATGGACCTGCACGCCGACCTGTTCGGGACCGCGTACTGGACGGGCATGCAGGAGCGGCTGCGGTCGGGCGACCTGCCGGACGTCTTCCCCTATCCCGCGGAGCGGCGACTGCAACCATCGCGCGTCCTCGGGCCGGAGCGTTGATTCCGCCGCGGCCCGCCCTCCGGCCGCCCTCGCGAACCCCGTCCGCGGATGCGCCCGGCGCGCGGGGCGTGCGGGTCAACAGCCCAACAACTGCTCCACCTCGAACGGATGCGGCCGCCGGCGCACGGCCTCGCACCGCTCCCGGTGGATCCGGCACCAGTCGCGGACCAGCGACTCGTCGAACACCCCGCCCTCCACGAGGAACCCGAAGTCGGCATCGAGCGCGGCGAGCGCGTCCTCGAGCGAGGTCGGCAGCGGCTTGATGCGCTCGCGGCGCTCCTCCTCGCTCATGTCGAACACGTTCTTGTCGTAGGGGCCGAACCCGGCCGTCGTGGGGTCGATTCCCTTCTTCACGCCATCGAGCCCGGCGAGCAGCATCGCCGCCATCGCGAGGTAGGGGTTGCACGTCGGGTCGGGCGGCCGGAACTCGATGCGCGTCTCGGCCGGCTGCGTGGCGTAGCCCGGGATCCGGATCGCGGCCGACCGGTTCCCGAGGCTGAAGAACGCGTTGACCGGCGCCTCGTACCCGGGCACCAGCCGCCGGTACGAGTTCGTGGACGGGTTCGTCAGCCCGAGCAGGGCGGGCGCGTGGCTCAGCAGGCCCGCGGTGTAGTGGAACGCGAGCCGCGACAGCCGCCCGTACCCGGCCGGGTCGTGGAACAGCGGCCTGCCGTCCTTGAACAGGTGCTGGTGGAAGTGCATGCCGGTGCCCGCCTCGCCGTGGAACGGCTTGGGCATGAACGTCGCCACGAGCCCGTGCCGCTCCGCGACCATGCGAACGAAGTACTTGACCAAAATGGCCACGTCGCCCGCCTTCGTGAGCGGCTGGAGGTTGACCTCGATCTCCTGCTGGCCGAGCGAGCCGACCTCGTGGTGGTGGTAGCGCACGTCCACGCCGGCCGTCTCGAGCAGCCGCACCGCCTCGCAGCGCACGTTGCAGTAGCGGTCCTCGGGGGGGATCGCGTGGTACCCGCCCTTCGGCGCGAGCGTGACGCCCTCGTAGCGGCCCTCGGTGCCGCCGTCGAGCCGGCCCTCGCGGCAGGCGATCTCGTACGACCCGGCGCACGTGTCGTTCCGGTACGTCACGCGGTCGAGCAGGTAGAACTCGAACTCCGGCCCGAACGGCGCCCGGTCCGCGATCCCGCTCGCGCGCATGAAGGCCTCGGCCCGGGCGGCCACGCCCCTCGGGTCCCGCGGGAACGCCGCGCGCGACGCCGCCTCGACGACCGAGCAGACCACCGAGACCGTGCTGTCCTGGAAGAACGGGTCCACGAACGCGGTCGGCACGTCCGGGAGCAGCACCATGTCCCCGGACTCGACGGTCTTGAAGCCCGGGAAGCTGGAGGCGTCGAACCCGACGCCGTCCTCGAACAGGGTCTCGTCCGCCCGGCTCGCCGGGAGGGTGATGTGGTGCCACCGGCCGAGCAGGTCGCACGCCTTGAAGTCGATGGCCGCAACCTCTTCCTTCCGGATGAACGCGAGCAGCTCGCGAACCGTCGAGAACATCGATGACCTCCTCAAACACCCCCGCACGTCGCCGGAGGGCGGAAGGGCGATGATACCCCAGTCGGGCGGGGCGGCCATGATCCGGCTCGGTATCCGCGGCAGCGGCCGCGCCGTCCCCGGCGCGATTCGGGCTCTGGTGCGGGTGCGGGTTGGCATGCGTGGCGAAGAGGGCGTTTGACTCACCCCCTCGCGATCCGGCAAACTCCGGCCGGGAGCCAGGGTGGAGCCGCGGATGCGGAGGTCGTTCCCGCTCGTCGCCGTCGCCGCCGGCCTGCTCGTCGCGTGCGGCGGGGGAGGCGGCGGCGCGTCCGCGACCGGCGACTCCGGGGGGCCGCACGCCGACCTCCCGGCCGCGTCCGACGCCGCGAAGGACGCGCCCGCACAGGCCGATCCGGCCATTCCCGACGCCACCGCCACGGACCCCGGGACCGGCCCCGACCCGGCCCGGGACGCGCCCGCCGCCGAGACCTCGGCGGACGTAGAGCCCCCGGACGCGGAGTCGGAGGCCGCGACCGGGGAGGACACCGGCCCCCCCACTTCGGACGCCCCGGGGGAGGACGCGACGGGAGACGCGGCCGAGGCGGCCGAGGCGGCCGAGGCGGCCGAAGCAGCCGAGGCTGCCGAGACGGTCGAGGACGCCGCGCCGGCGGACGGCATCCAGGGGGACGCCGGCTGCGCGCCGGTCCCGTGCGAGCTGATGTGCGCGTTCGGGTTCAGGAAGGACGGCGGCGGCTGCGACGTCTGCGAGTGCCGCCAGTGCGCGACGGCCAAGGACTGCGCCGTCCTGGCCGCGTGCGCCACCCCGTCCTGCACGCCCGCGGGGACCTGCGCCTGCGGGTGCGAGGCGCTGCCCCCGATCGACTACGAGTGCCCCGGGGGGACGAAGGTGCCGTTCTGCGCCTGCTCCCCCCTCGGGTGGCACTGCCTGCCCCACCCCGAGCACCTGTGCCCGACCCTCTGCCGGCCAGGCGACGAGGTCCCGATCCCGTGCCCGGACGGCTCGCTCCTTCCGTGGTGCGGGTGCGGCCAGACCGCGTGCGTGCCGGCGTGCGGCGGGACCGGCACGTTCGCCGAGGGCTGGTACGACCCCTGCACCAAGGGCAAGGTCGCGCCGGGCCCGTGCGGCGGGTGCGCCGCGTACTGCGGGGCGATCGACACGCCCGCCGAGGGCTTCTACGACACCTGCACGGGGAAGCTCCTGGTCCTCGCGGCCTGCGGCCCGGAGCGCGCCTGCGGAGCGGTCGGGCCGGGCTCGTGCCCGGGGGGCTGGAACTGCGGGTCCGAGAAGCCCGTCGAGTACCTGTGCCCCGACGGCGCGGCCGTCCCGTTCTGCGATTGCGGGCCTGCCGGGTGGAACTGCGTGCAGGCCCCCTGGGCCCAGTGCACCGCGGCCGCGACGTGCGCGGGCGAGGGCGGTTCGCCGGGCGGGTCGGCGGCAGGGACCTGCTGCCCCGGCCTCGTCGAGATCGACCTCTCGAGCTGGGACGGCTCCGCCTGCGCGGCCGATCCGGACGGCGGCACGGTCTGCGCGTACTGCGGCGACGGCGAGTGCTCCCCCCCCGAGAACGCGTGCAGTTGCCTCGCGGACTGCGTCCCCGCCCTGGCGGAGGGCGCGCCCTGCGGCTCCGGGTGCTCGGGACCGGCGTGCTCGTGCGGCCCGTCCAAGGTCCTGTCGTGCGTGGTGCCCGGGACCGGCGACAAGGTGGGTGCCTGCACCCGGGCGTGCGACCCGTCGGACGAGCCGTCCATGGAGCCGTGCGGCGAAGGGCTCGCCTGCATCCCGCTCCCGGGGCACGCCGCGCCCGGCTTCTGCCTGGACGCGTGCGGCCCGGACGACCCCTGCCCGCCGCCCCTGACGTGCGGCGTCCCGATCGTGGCCGGCGCGGACACCGAGGTCGCCGGCTGCTTCGCCTGGCCGCCCTGCAATCCGCTCATGGACTCCGGCTGCCCCCCCGGGACCCAGTGCCGCGTCACGGGCGCGAAGAGCAGTTGCGGTCCCGAGGGCGACCTGCCCGTGACCGACACGTGCGAGCCGGCCGGCGACGCGTGCGGGCCGCTGCTCGTCTGCGCGCCCGGACTGGCGATGTGCGTGAGCGCCTGCAAGGACTCGGTGGCGTGCAAGTACTCCGGCTACGCGAAGTGCGTCAAGGTGCCGGGCGCCGTTTTCGGCCATTGCGCGTTCGAGTGACACCCACCTCGGAGCGTCCGCTGATGATCAGCCGTTTCCCCGTGGCCGCGTTCGCCGCAGCCGTCTCCGCAGCCGTCCCCGCAGCCGTCGCGGCCGTGTCCGTCCTCGCCTGCCGTGTCGCCCCCCCTCCGCCGCCGTTCGACCTCGGCCGGGAGG
>VGRB01000022.1 GCA_016875475.1 Deltaproteobacteria bacterium | reverse complement strand
AAAAGGATCGGGAAGTTCCTAGCGTGGGCGTCGCCCGCAACCCAATGATCTACTACCGCGTCGTTCCTTCGCGCCACGCGACGAATCTCATGCGGCCTCGCGGAGGATCTGCTTGGGGGTGGCTGACCGCAGGGCGAAGAGGGCCGCGGTGATCTGACTGCCTCTCGGGGCGAGCCTATAGCGGCAGGTATTCGGGACCCTCTGGAAGAAGGCGAAGTTCGTTCCGGACATCTCGGGAAGGGTCGAGCCGACCTGGCCGCTTGTGAAGAAGGCGGAGTCGGGTGACGTGGGGATATCGCACCAGGAAGGGCTCCGCTACCTCGTTCGCAGGCCGACCTGGGAAGGCGGCATGACGCTCGACGACTGGGTGACGTGCATCGTTCGCGGGACGCGCGATCCGAGCCGGAAACGGCCCTGAACGGCCTGGAGAGTGGAACGCCGCGATCGCTCAGCGGGCGGGAGGTGCGGTCAGCGTGAACCTACGAACTCCCGCCACGAACCGGTCGAACGAGGCGCTCTTCCCTTCCGGTGCGCCGAGAAGGCCTCGCTCGCGGACCTTGGCCGCGATCCCGGGCGAATCGGGCTCTTCGTAGGTCTTGAACTTCTCCCTCTCGGCCTTCTTGAGGCCATGCGGCACCACGGCCTCCATCAGCGCCTCCTTGGCCCTGCGGATCAAGCCAAGGTTGCGACCGCGGTACTCCGCCGGCTCGCGCCAGGAGGGGCGGTACGCGGGCATCGCCGACGGCCACTGCATCAGCCATGTCTCCATCTCCCATGCCGGGAGTACGGGGTGGACCTCGAACGGCGCTGCGGCAAACGTTGCGCGGTACTGGTCCTCGAGGGCGAGGTGCGCCGGTTCGACCGCGTCGCAGTCCTCGTGGACCATGACGCCCCGCACGGTGAGGACCACCGAGGCCGCGGCGACCTGCTTCCTCAGGCGCTGCGCGCGTTCGAGCAGCTCCGCGTGTTTCACGTTCTTCACCAACACGATCGGGTCCCGGTACGGTGTGCCTCGATGCCTGGCGCATCAGCTCCACGAGCCGGTCGAACACGTGCGGGTGAAGGCCATGGTCGATCTCTTCCATGCAGGTCAGCAGGGGCGGGTTAGGGTCGTACAGGAGCGCCAGGATCGCCAGCGCGCGGATGGTGCCGTAGGAGGCATTCGCAAGCGGCGTCAAGCCAGGGAGTCACTCCTCCTCGAACGCGGCGACGACGGCTTCGCGGGCCCCGCCGACGGGCTGGAACCGGAGCGCCTTGAACCCTGGCACCATCGCTCGGGCATCGCGCAACAGGTCCTCGAACCGGTCCTCGTCCTTGGACAGGTAGTAGAGGAACGCCGACAGGTTGGATGCGTCCGATGCGAGCCGGGGCTCTGAGGCGGACTCACCGATACCGGCTGGGAGGCGGGCCGCCGCAACGTCCACGTCGAAGACGCGGAAGGACTCGAAGAGGCGGGCGATCTTCTCGACCTGCTCTCCTCCCTCTCCCACGGCGAGTCGCGGCAGAGTGCGTAGTTCCTGGCGCCGAGCGCGACCAGTGGTCGCTTTGCCATGGTGCAGCCCTATCACGAGTCGGGCGAAACGGGGCCATCCGGGCGGTGATGATGGACTCGAACCACCCCGTTGCAATGGCCGTGTGGCCCCGCCGCTTCACGGTGTGGAATCGCACAGCCGATTCGTGGCCGACCGAGGGACAGGATGAACGCGAGCGGCCAAGGGATCACGGCTCCAGCCGCACCCAGACTGGCGGCCCCGACGCCCGGTGCGATGCGCGCTCGACTCGAGCGGTTGCTCGTCGCCGACCTCCTCGGCCCCGCCGGGGGCGAGCGGGAGGAGATTGCCGACGGCAGCGTACGGGACCGCTACGTTGTCAATGCCGAGCGGCGTCCGGAGGCACGGCGCGGCGCTCACCGGCCCCGGAACGGGCGGACCTGCTTCAGGACCAGGTCCCGGGCGGGACCGTGGAACTTGAACTCGAGGTCCAGGGCGAGGGGGGAGGGGAGGTCCGGGTAGAGGGGCCTGAAGCGCTCCTGCACCTTGAAGGCGGCCTGGTGCAGGGCCGCGACCTCCGCGTCGGTCAGCAGGGGGACGCCCGGGGACAGGCTGCTGAAGCGCTGGCGGGCGACCTGGACCCCGGCGGGACCCGGGACGATGACGAACACCTCGGGGACGGCGCCGTCCTCGGGGTTGGTCACGGGGACCTCTCCCTTCTGGACGTTCACGTACATCCCGACGGTCCAGGGGTCCGAGACGTTCTGGGTGATCAGGACGCCGTTCGCCTGCTCGTCGGGGAAGGCCGGGTGCACGGCCACGGCCATGCGCACGGCCGCGTGGTCCACGTTCCAGAACGACCGCTCCTCCACGGCCTTCCAGGACCACAGGGAGCCCCATACCCTGCAGATGCGCGCGGACGGCGCCTTGGAGGTGTCCAGGGTGGCGCTGACGCTGTCGTACAGGCCGGCGCCGCTGAAGTCGGGCAGGTCCTCGGCGTTGCTGCTGGACCGCAGGCGAACCGTGGCGCCGCCGAAGAGGGCCCGAACCCGGGCGTCCAGAGCGGCGCCGAAGGCCGGGTCCGCGGGGATGCGGCAGAACAGCCACCGCACGGCGTCCAGCAGGGCTGCGCGATAGGCGGGGTCGGTCCGGGCGTCGGGGTCCGCCAGCAGGCGGGACAGGAGGGCCCGCAGCGTCTCACCCCCCGCGCCCCCCGGTGCCCGGCAGAAGGCTCCGACCCGGTCGCACAGCGCCGCGCCCCGGCCTTCCGCGACGCAGTCGGCGGCGGCGCCGGCGCAGGCTTCCGCGGTGGTCGTCGCCCCGGTGACGAAGGCCTCGTAGTGCCGGAAGGGGACCGCGAAGCCGTCGGGCACGCTCTCCGGAAGGAGCGCGCGCATCTCGGCCAGGTTCGCGGCCTTGACGCCCACGGCCACCGCGTCGCCGAAGCGCAGATCCCCGAAGCCCGGCAGCCCGTCGCGGTCCAGGTCGGCCCCGGGCACCAGGGGCGGGCGGTCCAGGCGGTCGCGCCAGAAGTCGTCCACCTCCTGGGCCGTGGCCTCCCGCAGCGTGAACGCCGAGGAGGTCACCTCGAACCGGACCCGCCCGCCGAGGAACGGCTTCACCCGGGGGTCCTCCGACGCGCCCGGGAGCGCCAGGTTGGGCGTGCCCCTGGCCCGGGCGGCGACGTTCACGTGGGCCAGGGGCGTCTGCAGTTCCTCGGTGATGGTCCCGCCCACCAGCGGAAGGTCGTTGGGAAGGCGCGTGAGCACCAGGATGTCCGTGTACGAGACGGGCGTCGCGGCCAGGTCCTCGGGGGTCATCCGGCGCAGCAGCCCGAAGGCGACCGCGGCGTTCAGGCGCTGCTCGGTCACGCCGGCGTACAGCGCGTCCCGGGGGAGCCATGTCACCCCCGCGGCGGCCAGGTCCCGGGCCGCGGCCAGGGCCTGGGCCTCCTGCGTCGTGCCCGGCGGCAGGTACGCGAGCCGCGACGCCTCGCCCGAAAGGGGCAGGAAGGGCAGCCGCTCCTGGAGGGCCAGGAAGGCCCGGGCCGCGACGGCGGGCGTCAGGTGGTCGCTCGGGAACCACTCCAGGGTCGCCAGTCCCCGGACCTCCCGGCCGGCCACGACCGGGCGGGCGTCCGGGCGCAGGATCAGGCTGCCCGCGGCCTGGGTCCGGTCCTCGCGGACGTACGTGTCCTGCTCGAATTGGCTCCGGGAGACAGGACGCTTCAGGACCCGCTGGACGAAGTCGTAGTGGATCGGGTGCTTGCGGGTGTTCTGGAACCACACCCGGGTCTCCCCGTCCGCCCAGTCCATGAAGAACTTCACCACCTGGGCCGGACCCAGGTCGTCGGCGGCGGGGTAGGCCAGCGCGGCGAACGCGTCCCGTCCGCCGTCGGGCTCGAACCCGGTCGCGTAGTCGGCGGTGGCCTCGGGGGGGGGGAGGGCGGCCAGGGCCGCGGCCACGGGGGCGTCGCTCCGCGACCCGCAGGACTGGCCGTCCCCGGCGGGTCCCCACTCCGGGGCCACGGGCGCGCGCAGGGTCCGGTGCCCCAGCGCCTTCACGGTCACGCCGAAGGCCGCAGCCAGGGGAACGTCCACGCGGACCACGTTGCCTTCGCAGGCCGTGCCGGCGTCCCGGTCGCCGCCAGCGGTGCAGTCCGCGGCGACGGGCGTCCCCGTGCCCGGGTCCACGACCACCTGGAACGCGGTGACGGGCGCGCCCCCGGCGCCGGTCACGGTCACGACGAGGCGGCCGCACGCGGGGTCCGGAGGCGCCGCGTCGCCGCAGGCGAGGAGCAGGGTCGGGGCAAGGGACAGGAGCCGGGCAGGGGCAGGGATCCCGGGCAGGGCGAGGACCCTCACGGCGTTTCTCCCGCCTTGGCCTTGCAGGCCAGCGCCGCGGAGCCGGGCTCCTGGTGCACGTGGAATCCGATCTCCGCGGTCAGCAGCAGGTCGTCCCCCGCCGCGGCCGCGGACAGGCCCAGGAGGCCCCCGGCGACCGGCGGGATGGACCGGACCTCGCTTGCCGGGGCCAGCGTGTAGGGGTCCAGCAGCACGAAGTGGATCGCGTGGTCCGGCACGCAGCCGGCGCACACGTAGATGTGGGTCCCGGACGACCAGAACAGGCCCACGACCCCCTGGAAGGGGGCCAGGACCGGCTCGACCTCGTCCCGGTCCACCACGGCGGGACGGACCGGGGCGCGGTCCGCGACGCTGCCGTCGGCGTCCAGGCGGGCGAGGCGCACCAGGGACGAGGCGCCGGACATGAAGTCGGGGCCCTCGCGGGCCTCGGTCCAGGCCGCGATCCAGCCCGAGGCCACGGGGACCAGGGCCAGGCGCGGCTGGCTGAAACCGGCGACCCCGCCGAAGCCGTCGTCCTTCTCGTCGGAGACCACCACAGGGCCCACCGCCACGGCCCCGGCGGCGTCCACGGCCGCGAAGAACACGCGGCTCTTCCCGCCCTTGGACTCCATCCACAGGAGGCCGAAACGGCCCCCGCCCGCGGCGATGGCGACGTGCGAATCCCCCCAGCCGTCGCCCTGGATCGGGAACGCCAGGGCCATGCCCGCGGCCGCGCCCTGGGCGTCCAGGCGGGTGAATCGCACGGAGCGCCCGGCCCCCGCGGGGGTGGTCAGCGCCAGGGCGAAACCGTCGCCCAGGGCGGCCAGGACCGGCCGCGTGGAGTAGTCGCCCGGGGGGAGCGGCAGGGTCTTCGGGGCCGCAACCGGGGCGCCCGTAGCGTCCCGCATTGCCGTGAGGACGGACTCCTGGGCCCAGGCCACGAGGAACCCGTCGCCGGCCGGGATCGCGGCCATGCCCGAGACCTTGTCCGGGACCGACGGGATCACGACCGAGGCGCCCAGGGTGCCGTCGGCCCCGAACGTGCCGACGCGCATCGCCAGCGCCCCGGGCTCGAAGGGGTTGGGCTGGCTCGACTCCACGCGGGCCAGGAACGCCTGGCCCGCCGCGGTGGTCACCAGGGGGTGCGCGGCCCGGCCCCAGGCCAGCGGCTTGTGGTCGGTGATGCCTCGCGTCACCGTGCAGTCGAAGCGCAGGCCGGGCGCACGGTCCAGGATCGGCACGCCGGGCGTGACGGGCGGGAGGTCCTGCCCGGGGGGGGTCCCCGGGTCCGCGCCGGGGTCGCCGGCGGGCAGGTCCGCGGGGGGGAGATCCGCGGGGGGCGTCGCGTCGTCGGTCGCCGCGTCGTCGGTCGCCGCGTCGTCGGTCGCCGCATCGTCGGTCGCCGGGTCGTTCGCGAGGTCGGCCGGAGGCGCGTCGAAGGGCGGCACGTCCGTCGCCGGCGCGTCGGGCGCGACCGCGTCCGCGCCGCCGTCGGCCCAGCCGCATCCCGCCGCCGTCATCGCGGCCGCCATCGTCGCCGCCATCGCCAGCCGCAGCGCGTCATCCAGGAACTCCCTCCGTCCGGTGCTGCTGCGCATCGAGTCCTCCTTCGCGTTGCCCGGACCCTTCCACTGGTCCGGTACGATGCTAGCAAACGGCGTGCATTGAGGGAAGTCCTGGAAGGCCCGAGGGATCGCCGCCTCGATCCGGGGTGGAGGTCATCGTTCCTCCGGTAGAAGGCGAGTTCTCTTCGGCTTGCCTTGGGAGGGCACGATGACGGACGGGAACGTAGACGAGATCAGGGCGGTGGGCAAGGCGTTGGTGGAGCAGCACGGGGACTTCTTCCGGGAGGCGATGGCGTGGGCGTTGCGGGAGACGATGGAGGCGCAGGTCAGGTCGGCGTGCGGCGCGGGGTCTTTGCCGCTCGCGAGAAACGACCCGGGCCTGCTCGCCGGAAGCCGACCCGCCGGACCACTACACGTCTGCGTGCGTGCACCGACCCTCGGCGACCGGGAGGCTGTTCTGCCGGGATCCGCGGGCAGGAGCCCTCCGGTTGACCGCGAACAGAAACCGCGATTGCGGAACTGACGTCGGGACTTCCGGACTGGCCACGGCCGCCTTTGTGGTACGATGACGCGGCGTTCTTCGGGAGGACCGACGTGCGATTCGATCAAATCGGTGTCGTTGCGATTCTGACGATATCGCTTTCGGCGTGCGGGGGCGGCGGCCACGACGGCGCCGACGTCGCTGCAGACGGCGCGGTCGCCGCCGACGACTCGGCCACGGGCGCGGACACGGACGCTGCCGCGGGCGAAGACCCAAGCGGCGACATCACGCAGGAGACGTCCGCCGAGGCAGACCCGCCCGAGCCCGAGTTGCCCGCGGACTCCGGCGTCGCTGACGCGATCGGAGGCGACAAGCCGGAAGCACAGGTGCTCGACGGGGCGGCCGTTGCGCCGGATGGCGGAGAGGACGCTCCTGCTCCCTTGGATGTAGCTCCGGACGGCCCGGACGCGTCTCTCGCGGAGGATTCGCCTGGGAGCGACGCGTGCATCCCGCAGTGCCAGGACCGGGAGTGCGGCGACGACGGGTGCAGCGGGAGTTGCGGATCGTGCGATGACGGCAGTTCGTGCACGACCGACACGTGCGACCAGGGCACCGGGAGATGTGCTTTCGTGAACAACCGGACGTGCCCCCCGCCCACGACCTACGACGCCGACGCCAAGCCCATCTTCTCGAAGTACTGCGTGCCGTGTCACAGCAGTTCCCTCGCTTCCAGCTACGCCTGGACGCAGCAAGCCTCCTCCGCGTGCGTCGGCATCAAGAAGGGAGCGTGCGCCCTGGTCCGGATCAAGGCCGGCACGATGCCCCCTGGAGGAGCCTGCACCGGCAACCCCGCCACAGACGTGGGTAAGTCCGGCTGCCTGACCCAGTCCGAGCAGAACGTGATCCAGCTCTGGGTCGACGGCGGGATGCCCGAGAAGTAGCTCCCACGACTGCAACCCGAACCCCCGGGGGCTCGCACGGAGAAGGAGGCCGGCCGGACAAGTGGCGCCTTGCAGCGCCCCGGCTGGTGTCCGCGGTGCGGGACGCCGACGCGGCGGTCCGCGCTCCCCGCCATCCACCGCGCGATCGAGCGAGGCGACCGCCGAGCCTCCTCGTTCCACGGGCAGGTCCGCCTCGCCCGCGTCCCGCTGGACCCGGGCACCCGGATCCCCCTGAGGTATCCCCGCAAACCGGGCGCGCCGGGCCGCGGGCCAGATGTGAGGCCCGCTGGCCCGGCGCCCACCGCGCACGCAGCTCCCCGACACCCTTCGGCTGCCGATCATGAGGGGATTCCTCAGCGGATCCCCGACGTGAACACCGTCGGCGACCTGATAGAATGGATGGCCGGCACCGGCCGATCGATGGGAGGGAGGGACCGATGAAGGTGGTCGCGCTGAACTCCACGTACCGGAAGAACGGGTCCACGACCAGGCTGGCCCGCAGCGCGCTCGAGGGCGCGGCCTCCCGGGGCGCCGAGACGGACATGGTCGTGCTCGCCGACCACGAGGTGAAGCACTGCCGGAACTGCCTGAAGTGCTACGCGAGCGAGTCGAGGGACATCCCGCCGTGCCCCGTCCAGGACGACGTGGACGCCATCCTGGCCCGCGTCACCTCGGCCGACGGCGTCATCCTTGCGACCCCGGTGCACAACGGCTTCTCCAGCGCGTCCATGGTCGCGTTCCTGGAGCGCGTGACCTGGCGCCTGTGCGCCCCGACCGGCCGTCTCGGCCCCCTCCGGGGCGTGCCGCAGCCCCGCTCGCCCAAGGTGCGCGCGATCGCGACGCTGGCGAGCGCGGGGGGCATGCCCGATCGGTTCGCGCGCTTCTGCGACCCCGGGCCGTGGCTGAGGGAGACGGGGCTGAACCTGCTCAACGGCCGATGGGTGGGGGGGTACTACGCCGCGGCCCGGCTCCCGCGGCAGCCGTCGTCCGACGAGGACTGGAAGCGGATCTACTTCCTTCGCAGGCTCGCCCCCGACCAGCTCTGGGCCGCGTTCGACCTGGGCGCCCGGGTCGCCGACGTGGCGGCCCGGACCGACCTGACGCCCACCCCCATGATGGGCTGGGTGACGCAGAAGGTCCTCGGGAGCGTGATGGGCCTGGGCCGGCTGTACCGCGAGGTGGCACCGGACGGCGCGGACGCCGCCGGCGACGCGACGTAGAGCGCGCAGGGAGGTTCACCATGCTGCCGTCGTTCACCCGAAGCCTCTCCGTTCCCGGCGTGCCGGCCGCGGTCGCGCTGGCCGTCCTGTGCTCGTGCTCGTCCCCGGGCGGGGACGACGGCGCGACCTCGTGCGGCCCGGACGAGCGCGCGGTCGGGTCGGCCTGCGTGCCCACGGCCTTCGACTCGGCGTGGATGGACCCGGTACCCGAAGCGGACCTCGTGGACGAGGGCGGGCGGACGTTCCTCAAGGGCCGCCTCCTCGTGGGCCTCTGGGACGCGTCGACCACGCGGGAGGCGGCGACCGCCGCGTTCGCCGCCGAGGGGGGTACGGTCGATGGCGGTTTTCCCGCCATCGGCTTCTACCGCGTGAGGTTCGCCGCGGCAGCCACGATGGCGGACCTCGACGCGAAGGCCGCGACGCTCCGGGCGCTGCCCGAGGTCGAGTTCGTCCTGCGGGACGAGCTCCTTCCCATGGAGGCCGCCGACCCGAAGGAGCGACCGAAGGACAGCGACGACGAGAAGATCGGCGACCAGGTCCTGGCGTGGAAGTGCACGGACGACAAGCCGGTCTGGGCGCCCGCCGGGCCGAACGCGACCTGGGCGTACCGGGACACGGGCGTGTACGCGGCCTGGGACGCCATCTACAGGGAGAACCCGGTCCTGTCGCCGGTCGTCGTCGGGGTGGTCGACTCGCCGGTGGAGACGAAGGTGTTCGGGTCGCTTCCGCTGGTCGGCTACTCGGACCTCGAGTGGATCCTGTCCGAGGGGCAGGAGGTCTCGACCGACCCGCACGGCACCCTGGTCGCCGCGGTCATCGGGGCGCCGAACGACGGGGACGGGATGAACGGGATCCTGTCCGGGCTCGGGTGCATCCGCTACGACCTGTCGCCCCAGGGGGTGATCGGGAAGTGGTCCAGGGCCACGGGCACCCCCGGCCGATCGGGGATCGAGGCGGTCCTAATCGGCATGGCGAAGGCGGTGAGGTCCGGGGCCCGCGTCGTGAACCTCTCGCTCGGGGCCGGGAACTACGACGACGCGCAGGCCGAGCAGCACCGCATCGTCACGTCGCTGTACGCCAAGGTCTTCGCCAAGGCCCCGGACGTCCTGTTCGTCGCGGCCGCGGGGAACGACATGAAGGACGCGTCCCGGCTCGCGCCGGCCTCCGCGGCCGCGACCGCGGGCAACGTGATCTCGGTGGGCGCGATCGGCCCGGACGGGAAGGCGTCGGTGTGGAGGAAGGGCGGCTCGAACACCGGCCCGGGCGTGAACATCGCCGCGCCCGGCACGGACGTCCTGACCACGGACCCGAACGGCGGCCTCTCGCTGTGCGAGGGCACCTCGCTCGCCGCCCCCGTGGTCAGTGGGGTCGCGGGCCTGCTGTTCGCGATCGACAAGGACCTGACCGGCGCGAAGGCGCGCCAGATCCTGGTCAAGGCAGCGACCCCGGGCGGCGACCCGTCCGTGTCCGGGCTGCGGCTGAACGCGGCCAAGGCCGTGACGGACCTGATGGCGACGCTCCCGAAGGACCGCCTGGGCAAGGGCACCTGCCGGCCGCCGGACGAGGAGCCGCCCCCGCAGACCGGCAGGGAGACGAAATGCCCCATCGGGGACGAGTACTGCACCTGGTGCAGCGGCCCCTCCGCCGGCCCGGTCGACCTGGTCGTGCCCGGCGCGGACCCGGACTACCCGAAGGCGCGGCTCGAGATGGGATGGAAGTCGGCGACGCAGCTGTCGAACTTCGAGGTGTCGATCCGGGACCCCGCGACCGGCGCGTTCCTCGAGACCGGCGCCACGAACGTCGCGATCGAGGCCCCGGTGCTCGGGTTCAACACCAACGTCAAGTCCGCGAGCGTCACGCGGAAGGCCGTGTCCGTCACGCTCTCGCGGATCACCGAGGACTCCGCGTTCGTGGCGGGAAGCTTCGGCGTCCAGGGCACGCCCACGTTGCCGATCAAGACGGTCACCGTGGACATCGCGTTCGCCGAGGAGACGGCCGACGTTGAGGTGACGGCGGTCGACTGGACCGGGAAGCAGGCAACCGCGAGGTTCACCGCGGTCTACCAGCTCGGGAGCTACTGCCCCTGACGGATGCGGGAACCGCCCCCGCACGGCCGCCCCGGAACCCCAGCCGCCTCGCCAGCCGGTGCAGGTTCCCGCGGTCCCCCGCGCTGTCGCCCGGCCCGCGCGGCAGGCGGTCCCGAACGACACCCGTCGAGACGCGTACCTCGCCTTCCCGACCCGGCAGGCGCCAGGGGCATCGATCGGAGGGGGGCGCGGCTCGCCCCCCTGCCCGCCGCCCCGCGATGCGGGGCGCGGGCCACCCCCCTTGCGCGGCCGCCTTGCGGCCGCCGGGCGCGCCGCGCCGAGGCGCGGCGCGCTCCCGTTTCGCCCCATTGACTCCCGGGGCGTTCCGACGATAATCCGCCCCGGATTCCGAGGAGGCTGCCCGTGGCCGCTCACCCCATCCGGTCCCTCGTGCTGCTCGCAACGGCCCTCTCGGCGTGCGACGCCGGCCCCGCCGGCGGTCCCGCCGGCGGTCCCGGCGACGGGGGTCCCTCCTCCTCCGCGGTCGCGGGGCAGGCGGCGATGCTCGGGAAGGCGGACGGGACGGACCGGGCGGACCGCGGTTGCGCCGTCGTGCTGCGGTCGGTCGGACGGACGCCGGGAGGCCCGGACTGGGAGACCGACTGCGAGTCCGGCGTGTGTCTCTACGTGTGGCGCGGGTCCGTGGACGTGGGCGCGGACGCCCTCGCCGGCGACCTCGCGGGCGCGACGGTCCACGTGCTGTACCGGACGGGATCGGACCCGGGGTGGTGGGAGGTCCCGGCGGTCGAGGTCGGCGCGGGCGCGCCGGGCTTCCGCCGGTTCGACTTCGCGGCCTCCGCGCACCTGTTCGGGCCGGGCGTCGTCGCCGAGGGTGTCGGAATCGAGCTGGTCGCGTTCGCCCGGACCCCGGACGGGGCCCGCACGTTCGACCACAACCGGTTCCCGGGCGACTTCGACAACCACGTGCTCTCGCAGGCGAACGGGTTCTCGTCGAACGACGGCGGGACCTGCGAGCCGGTCTCGGGCACGCTCTCGTTCTTCGACAACTGGGACGAGCACATCGCCGGCACCCTCAGGCAGGGCGGCTGGCTCGAGGTCCGCTACGACATCGACCGGCTCCCGCAGTGCCGCGGCACGCACAACGGGCATCCGGCCTGGGACGTGGTGGCGAACGTGAGGTTCCTGCCCGGGGGGCAGCTCGTGACCGGCAGCGTCCGCCGGCTCGGGAACGCGAACGGCCGCCCCACGAACGACGCCGTCGACCTGCCGTTCGTCGTCCGGATCCCGGAGGACGCGACCTCGGTCGAGCTGTGGTTCCGCAACTTCACCGGCGCCGGGTCGAACTGCGAGGCGTACGACTCGAACCTCGACGCGAACTACCGGTTCGAGGTGTGGCCGGCCTCGGACCATCCGCGCTGCCTCCACGTGGAGCGCGAGAACGGCACGAACACCGAGGACCCGCGCATGGTCCACATGCAGCCGTACTGCCTTCCCTACGACCTCGCGGCCCAGGCCGACGCGCGCCATTGCGAGTTCCACGTGGACGGGTTCGGGGACGGCCACATGGGGCACTACGGCATCCCGTTCGCCTGGCTGGTCGCGTACCTGCGCGTCGGGGCCACCGACGGCGACGTGCTGAACGCGGGCATGTACACGCGCTTCCGCGACAGGGCGACCGGCCTGGACGGCGAGCGCTTCTCGATCGGGATGGTGGTTTCGCCGGGTGTCTGGAAGACGGGCATCGCGTACGGCGTCACCGGGTTCCAGGGTGTCCAGCCCGTGGACCTCGAGGTGGGCTCCTTCGCGTTCTTCGTCGACGTTCGCCGTCCCGGCGGCGACGTGATCCGCTTCTGGCAGAGCCGCGGGGGCGCCAACTTCGGCCTCGCCGACGCGTTCGGCCTGCCCGGCACCAAGGAGTACATCCCCTACGGCAACATCGTCTGGGCCGCGGACGCCTCGGCCGTCCTGGAGTCCCGTGCCGCCTGCCGGTAGGCCTGCCTGGGGGCGAGCCGCGCCCCCCTCCGATCGATGCTCCCGGGGCCTGCCGGGTCCGCGACGTGGGGTACGGATCTCCACGGGTGTCGTTCGGGATCGCCTGCCCTGCGGACCGGGCGACGGCGCCGCGGCGATCCCCCCCCGGACCGCCGCCCCTACCGGATCCTCTGCTCCACCAGCAGGACGCGGGAAAGGCGGCTGCGGACGGTCACGTCGAACCTCGTCCGCCGGTGGTCGAAGCCGGGCGTGACCCGCTCGCCGGCGGTTTCGTCCACGAGATCGATGTCCCTCACCACGATCCCGTTCCACCCGTCGGGAGCCCGAAGCCTCACACCGGCGTCGCGGGGCACGTTGACGCGCACGCTCGAGGCGCCGGCGTCCACCCGGACCGGGATGACCGCGTCGGGGTGCGGCAGCACGATCTCGACGTCCGAGGCCAGCGCGTCGATCCCGACCGACAGCACCGGAAGGCTGCCGATCATCGCGAAGACCCGGCTCCCCGTGGTGCGGAGCGCCATCCGGACCGGGACGTAGGGGAGCGCCAACCGCAGGTCGTTCTCGCGCCGCCCCAGATCGAGGAATGCCCACCGCGAGCCCGGGTCCCGGACGACGACCCTGCCGGGCCCGCTTTCCACAACCGGCTCGACGCCCTCCCACTCCGCCTCGAGCGCCATCGGCGATTCCGGCAGCACCGCGTGCCGGATGCCGGCGTGCGTCGCGGCGAGGTCGACCTCGAGGTCGTACGTCCCCTCCGACGGCTCCACGTCCGCGAGCCGGGACGCAGGCTGCTGCTCGTCCGTGCCGAGATCCGTCGGGAGATGCAGCACGAGGACGACCGAGGCGACGACGGCGGCGGCCGGGCGCGGACCCAGGCGGCGCCCTCCCGCGGCGAGCAGCATGTCCAGGCCCGCCGCGACCAGCACGGCCGGCCACGCTCGCAGCGCCCGGACCGCGTCGAGGAAATCGCCCCGGTCGCCGAGGGAAAACGCCCAGCACGCCCCCACCGCGATCAGCGCCCCCGCCAGGCATCCCCTCGCCACGCCGCTCGTCATCGTCCGTCCATCTGCGGGCTTCGCCGGAGGCGCTTCGCGGGAGGATACCACACGGCTTGACAAGGGGCCGCCGCGGGTGACATCGTCCCCCGGGTCGCGGAGGGCCGGGACGGGATGCGGGCGCTGGTCACGGGCGGGGCGGGCTTCATCGGCTCGCACCTGTGCGAGCGGCTGCTCGCGGACGGACACGACGTCGCGATCATCGACGACCTGTCCACCGGCTCGCTCGCAAACCTGGCCGCGTGCGACCGGGATCCCCGCCTGGACGTGCGGCAGGGCCGCGTCGAGGACGAGGCGCTGACCTCGCGGCTGGTCGGGCGCGCCGACTTCGTGTTCCACCTCGCGGCCGCCGTGGGAGTCGGGCTGGTCGAGCGCTCCACCGCCGCCGCGATCCGCACGAACGTGCTCGCCATCGACGCGGTGCTGAGGGCGGCCGTGCCGCGCCGGGTCCCGGTCCTCGTCGCTTCGTCGTCCGAGGTCTACGGCCGGTCGGACAGCGTCCCGTTCCAGGAGTCGGGCGACCTCGTGCTCGGCCCCCCGCACGCCTGGCGGTGGTCGTACGGCTGCTCCAAGGCGCTCGACGAGCACCTGGCGATGGCGGTCGCGGCCGAGACCGTGGTCCCGGTCGTGGTGGCGCGGCTCTTCAACATCGCGGGTCCGAGGCAGGTCGGCGACCACGGGATGGTGCTGCCGCGGTTCGCCGCGGCCGCGCTGGCCGGAGCCCCCATCGAGGTCCACGGGGACGGGACCCAGACGCGGTGCTTCTGCCACGTGCTGGACGCGGTCGACGCGCTTGTCCGCCTCGCCGCCTGCGAGAACGCGCGGGGCGGCGTGTTCAACGTGGGCAGCGACGTCGAGGTCCGGATCCGCGACCTGGCGCACCGGGTCAGGGAGCGCGCCGGCTCGGTCAGCCCAGTCGTGCTCGTGCCGTGCGAGGAGGCCCATCGCCCGGGCTTCGAGGAGCCGGCACGGAGGGTGCCGGACCTCCGCCGCGTCACCGCCGCGATCGGGTGGAAGCCGTCCAGGGGTCTCGACCGGATCATCGACGAGGTGCTGGACGACCGGCGGCGGGCAGGCCGGCCACGTACTCCGAGCACGTGACGAACCTCGCCCCCCGCGCCGCCAGGACGTCGAGCAGCCGGACCAGCAGGTCCCAGGCCTTGCGGCCCCGGTTCCGGTTCATGGCCCAGCGCGCGGCCCGACCGAACGCGGCATCCGGTCCGCGCTCCAGGAACTCGTCGCAGTGCAGGTACAGGAGGTGCGGGGTCCGCAGCAGGAACGCGCGGGACAGCGGGTGGAAGACGCGGAACCACGACAGTCCCCACGGGATCCTGACCGGCGTCGCGTCGGGGACTGGGATCTCGACGATCGGGGGATCCGCCAGGACGACCGGGCGCTTCGAACGCAGGAGGTTCATGTAGCCGGCGTGCGGCGCGAAGCTCGCCCACGACGAGTCGTACCGGAAGCCGGCCGACGCCACCATGCGGAGGATCGCGGGCGTCATGTAGAAGTACGGCGCCCGGAACCCGGCGCAGCCCCTCCCGAGCGATTCGACCTCCGCCTTTCCCCGGCGGATCTCGTCGCGGACGGCGTCGGGCGGGAGGCGCGAGAACGGCACGTGCGTGTCCGCGTGGCAGGCCAGCTCGTGCCGCGCCGGGATGGGTGCGAGGACCTCGCGACACGAGCGCACGACCTCGCCCGTGCAGAAGAGGGTCGCGCGGATCCCGCGCTCCTCGAAGAGCGCGATCAGGCGCGGCAGGTGCTCCCGCACACCGGTCGCGGTTCCCTGCTCCCACTCGCTCTCGACGTCCACGGTCAGCAGGAACGGACGGCCCCGCGCGCTCACGTGCCCCCCTGCCCGCGGCCGCCCCTCCGCGCCAGCACCAGCCGGAGCACCCGGCCGACCACGAGGCCGGCCCGCGCCGCGAGCGCCAGGAAGAGGCGCCGCGGCCGCGACAGGCGCAGGCGACCCACGTTCCCCACGATCCACCGGTCGAAGGCGTCGTTCGCCTGGACGAGGTCGAGCGGCGAGACCCCGGTCTTCGCCGCGGTCCGGACCGTCACGGGGACGAACCCCAGGCGGAGCCCGGCCGCCACCGCCTCGAGCAGCAGGACCTGCTCGAACTCGAACCCCCGGTCCGGCGGCGCGAGGCGCGCCAGGACCTCGGTCCGGAACCCGCGGAAGCCGCAGATCGTGTCCGTGATGCGCGGGTCGACCTGGCGGTACCAGAACGTCGCGAACCGGTTCGAAAGGCGCCGGCCGCCGCTCCGGTACACCTCGCGCTCGCCCGCGACCACGTCGAGCCCGGCGTCGAGGGCGGCGAGGAACCGTGGGATCTCGGCCGGGTCGTGCTCCATGTCCGCGTCCAGCGTGACGACCCGGGCATAGGCCCGGTTCGAGGCGACTCCGAAGCCCGCCCGCAGCGCCTCGCCCTTGCCGCGGTTGGGGTGGAGGGAGAGCACCTCCGCGCCCGCCGCCCGCGCCCGCGCCGCCGTGTCGTCGGTCGACCCGTCGTCCACGACGAGCACGTCCACGGGGTGCGCGCTCGCGCCCCGGACGACGTCGCCGATCGTGCCCGCCTCGTTGTGGGCCGGGACGATCACCAGCGTGTCGCGGCCGGTCCGACTCATCGCCGGCCTCGAAGGCGCCCGGCGACGAACGCGGCGGCGCGCGATGCGAGGAACCCGGCCGAGCGCAGGATCTCGCCGCTCGCGACGGTCGCGAGGACCCGGCCCGGCCGGACGTAGAACGAGCGGACCGCCTCGTCCCGGAGCGCCTCCAGCCGGTCCGGCGGCAGGCCCGGATCGCCCGGCATCCGGGGCCTGCGGCCGCGAAGGTCGTCCAGCCGGACCTCGGGGATCGCGCCGGACCGGACGGCCCTCGCGTACATGGGGGTTCCGGGGAACGGGATCGGCACCTGGAAGCTCGCGTAGTCGAGGTCGATCGCGGCCGCGTACCGGATCGTCTCGCGGATCGACGCCTCGGTGTCGCCGGGCAGCCCGATGACGAAGAGCCCCGCGCTCGCGACGCCATGCCGGCGCAGGGCGGCGAGCCTCTCCCGCGCGGCGACCGGGCCGATCGCCTTCCGGCCGTGGGCGGCGTTCACCTCGGGCGAGACCGCGTCCATGCCGACCTCGACGCTCCGGCACCCCGCGCGGCCGAGCGCGGCCGCGACCTCGTCGTCCAGCAGGTCGAGGCGGGTCTCGCAGCCCCAGTCGAGCCTCGGCCCGCGGTCCGCGAGCAGGCGGCAGATATCGAGGACGCGCGCGCGGTCCAGGGCGAAGTTCGGGTCGCGGAACAGGACGGACCGGACACCGTGCGCCGCCGCGAGGTGGGCCATCTCGGCGACGACCCGGTCCGGGCTGCACGCGCGGAAGGCCGCCCCCTGGACCGTGCAGTACGGGCAGTAGGCGCAGCCGTAGGTGCACCCCCGCGAGGACAGGAGCGTCGCGAACGGCCGCCGCTTCAGCAGCGGGAAGTAGGCGTAGCGGGCGAGCGGAGTCGCGCCCCAGTCCGGGAACGGGAGGGAGTCCGGGTCCTCGACCAGCCGCCGGCCGGTCCGAACCGTGCGCCCGCCGGCCGCGGCGTACACGAGCCCACGCACGGCGCTCGCGTCCGTGGCCGCGACGAGTTCGGGAGCGACCGCCTCGACTTCGCCGTCGATGACGAAGTCCGCGCCCCGCGCGAGGACGTCCTCCGCGAGCGCCGACGCCGCGAACCCGAACACGACGGTCCTCGCGGGGCCGGCGGCCGCGGCACGGCCGATCCGGACGACCGACTCGACCTCGTTGGCGAGGTTCGCGAGGCTGGTCGAGGCGAGCACCCAGCCTGGGCCCCAGGCCGCGACCTCGCCCTCGAACGCCTCCCCCCCTGCGCCGGCGTCCACCCGGGCGCCGTCGAAGAACCGGACGTCGCGGGTCCGGAGCAGGGCGGCGAGGAGCGGGAACGCGATCTCCGGGATGACGGTTCCCTCGGCCTTCAGGTACGCGACGAACGAGGCCCGGGCGCCGGTGCCGAAGCAGTCGTCGATCCCCATGCCGGCGAACAGGTCGCGGTTGATGAAGCGGTCCGCGGGCCTGGGCGGCGAGACGAGCGCGATGCGCATGGCGCTCCGGCGCGGAGTCGGGAGGCATGGTACTGCGACGTCCACCGGATGCGCAAACCCGGGACGCGGCGTGGTAGACTCGCGCCCCGGAGGCGCTCGCGGAGGCGGCGGATGGGCACGGAGATCGCGCTGATCGTCACGCACGCCCTCTACGCGATCGCGGCCGTGGCCATCGTCGTCGAGTGCGTCCGCCTGCGCGGTCCCGCCCGGCGGCTGGCCGAGAGGCTGAGGAGACCCGGATGACGACACCCGAGGCGATCCTGCTGACACAGTTGCCGATCGCGGTCGCCTGCTTCTGGGTCGCGTACGAGATCCGCCGGCTGCGGAGGACCCTCGAGCGGGTCACGGTGGGGCCTCCGGCCGAGCAGGATCCGGCCACGCCCGCTCAGCGAGGCCGGGCTGCCAGTCCGTAGAGCCCGACCTCCATCACACCGTCCGGGTGGACGGTTTCGGGCTGGGTCTCGACGCGCTGCGTCGCGATCGGCACGAGCACCCAGCGGTCGAGCAGCGCCGCGCGGAACGCCTCCGGCGGCGACCCGCGCATCTCCGCGCCGGGCGCGTACTCGTGCCATCCACGGAAGTAGACGACCGGCCCGTCCGCGACCGACGCCTGGTCGAGGGTCACCACGGCGCCCGACCTCTCGCCGCACGCCGGGTGCGCGCCTTGCTCGTCCGCATCGGCGGGGTCGAAGTCGTCGGGCTCGGGCACCGGCGGCAGCGGGAATCCGGCCACGTCCATCCGGTAGCGCACCTGCTCGCGCACCCATAGCTGCTCGGCGCCGTACACGAGGATCCGGGCGTCGCGGGGGACGCGACTGACGTGATCCGACAGGAACCGGTGCTCGACCTGGAGCGGGGCCGGCTTCCCGATGAAGCCGTGGTGCAGGACGGGCCCGGCCAGCAGCGCTCCGGCGAGTACGACCGCAGCCGGGCGGGCCCAGGGGTGCCGGCGCTCCCCCGCCCCGGCATCCCACAGCCGGGCGACGGGGATCGCCGCGAGCAGGTGGAGGACGGTCTGCAGCGGCAGCGTGTAGCGGAGGTTGCTCGCCTCGAACGTTCCGGCCGTGAGCGAGGACACGGCCCAGCCGCCGGTCGCGAGAACGGCGAGCGACGCCACCGTCGCGACCGCGACCCACCGGAGACGGCCTCGCCAGACGGCGACACCCGCCGCGGCCAGGAGGGCGACCAGCGGCGGGTGGTACGCCGGGTGCAGGATCGCCCACCATCCGAATCCTGCGAGACCTCGCCAGAACTGGCCGCCGAGCGGGTCGTAGGGCATGTGGGCCGGGATCCCCGCGACCGCGCTCGACAAGGCGTCGAGGACCAGGGAGACCACGACCGGGGCCGCGAGCGCCCCCGCCACGAGGCGGTCTCGCGCGGTCGCCGCGAGCCTCCGGTCGATCGCCACCCACAGCACGAGAACCGCGACGAGCCCCGGGGTCTCGGGCCTGACGTGGAAGAGCAGTGCCCACGCGAGGCCCGCGCCAAGCGCCGCGACCGCCGTCTTCCTGCGGGCGAGCGCCTCCGTGCCAAGCAGGGCCAGCGTCAGGAAGAAGACCTCCGCCAGCGAGGCGTCGCCGGTCCGCGAGAAGTGCAGGACCTCGGGCGAGGCGACCGCGATCGAGCCCGCGATCAGGCCGGCCGACCGGCCGACCCACAGCGCTCCGAGCACCGCGAGCAACGCGACCGCGAGGGCG
This sequence comes from Deltaproteobacteria bacterium, assembly GCA_016875475.1. Classification (GTDB taxonomy): domain Bacteria; phylum Myxococcota_A; class UBA9042; order DTJE01; family DTJE01; genus VGRB01. The sequence goes on along the minus strand of VGRB01000022.1, from coordinate 5,530 downwards.
GACAGGGACAGCGTCGCCCATCCCTGGGCCCGCAGCGGGTCCGCCGCCAGGAGCGTCGCCGGGGCGGCCAGCATCGCCACGAACCTGTCGTGGACGTACGGCGCGCACGCCAGCTCGGCGCGCGCCGTCTGTGCCCAGTTGATCGGCCAGGGGAGCGCGACCGCGGCCCGGAGAACGAAGGCCGACGCCGCCAGCGCGAGGAGCGCGACCGCGTCCCGCCGGCGGCCGCCGACGTCGGGAGCCCGGGCGACCGCCGCCGTCTCCCGCGCGACCAGGGCGACCGCGAGCCCGGAGGCCGACATGACCGCCACGACCGCCAATGAGGTCAGCCAGTTCAACTGCGAATCCACCGGAAGCGGCGCCAGGATGCGGGCCCCGCGAAACCGCCGTCAATCCGCGGGGCGCGAGCCGGTTGCAGGGTGCCGCGCGTCTGCGGAGCCATGTCACCCCTCCGTGGCCGAAGAGGGGGCGACCCGGAGTATCGATCCGATGCGGGACGGATTTCAACGGGCGGGCGGGGGCGCTCGGTATCGCCGGGACTCGACTCGCGGGTCCGCGGTCGCTACCATGCTGCTGCGGAGCGGGCCCGTTTCCCCGCCGAAGGAGGCTCGGATGTCCGACAGGCGCACGTTCCTGGGGTCGCTCGTCGCGGCCGCGGCCGCCGTGGTGCTGCTCCCGGTCCGCGCGGTGCGGGCCGCGAAGAAGCAGGTCGCGTTCCGGCTCGACAAGGCGGAGAAACTCAAGACCGTGGGCGGCTCCGCGGTCCTGAGCATCAAGGGCAGGGACATCCTGTTCGTCCGGGCCTCGGACTCCGAGGTGCGGGCGTTCAGCCCCGAGTGCTCCCACCAGCGCTGCCGGGTCGGCTACGACGCCTCGAAGGGGCGGATCCAGTGCTCCTGCCACGGGTCCGCGTTCGCCATGGACGGCAAGGTGCTCGGCGGCCCCGCCACGTCGCCGCTTCCGACCTACCCCGCGACGCTCGCCGACGACCGGGTCGTCGTGACCGTGGAGGAGTGACGTGCGCACGCCTTCCCCGCGGATCGCGTTCCTGGCCCTTCTCGCGTGGCCGGTCCTCGCGCTGGCGGACGGTCCGGGGCCGGAGGAGCCCCGGGCGGGGAGCGCGGCCGAGGCGATCGAGGAGATCGACGACGTCGCGGAGGTCGGGCCGGCGCCGGCCCCGGTCGCGGTGCCCGACGGCCCCGTCGCGGTCGTGGGCAAGCTCCACCCGGCGCTCGTGCACCTTCCGATCGGGTGGCTCGTCATGGTCCTCCTGCTCGACTTCGGCGCGTTCGTCTTCCGGCGCGAGGCGTTCGAGCAGTGGGGCGTGTGGGCGCTCGGCGCGACGTTCCTCGCGGCGCTCCCGGCCGTCGCGACCGGGCTGCTGCGCGAGGACGCCTTCGGGTCGGCCCCGGCCGAGACCGCGCGGCTGGTCTCGACCCACAGGACGCTGATGCTCGCGATGACGTCGGCGACGGCGGTCGCGCTCGCGCTCCGGCTCGCCCGCCGGAACCGGCTCCGCGGCGCGTGGAAGGCGGCCTACCTGGTCTTCGCCCTGGCCGCGGTCGGCCTGGTGATCGTGGGCGGGCACTGGGGCGGCAAGATCGTGTTCGGCGCGGACCACCTGCCGTTCTGACCCGCGCCCGGGTTCCGTCCCGGCGGCCTCAGAGGTGCAGCTCCCGCGAGATCGCGAACCCGATCAGCACGTCCCGGATGCCCCGGTCGGACCCCGGCACGATCCCGTCCGCGGAGAGGTACGGCGTGTCGGACACCAGGATCGCGAAGTGGTGGCGGTGGGTCACGAACTTCACCGATCCGGCCATCGCGGGGTAGCGCGATCGGTACCCCGCGACGGGCCCGATCACCTCGAAACCCAGGGCCAGCCAGGTGAGCGGTCGGCCCTCGAGAGCCCCCGGGATCGCGATCGACCACGCCGGATCCGCATCCGACTTGGTCTCGTTCGACGAGCTGGAGTGGTACAGGACCCCGGTCGAGATCACGAGGCGGTCTCGGAAGAACGACCGGGTGGCCAGGAGCTGCGCGAACCCGCCGCCCGCGGAGTCGGACAGGGGCGCCTGCTGGAACCAGGTCCCGCCCCCGCGGATCGCCAGGTCGAGGTGGTGGCGCTCCTGGCGCAGGAAGCGCCAGGCCGCGTCCAGCTCCCACGTGGTGAAGGCGTCGGAGCCCCGGCTGACGCGGGACACGCCGACGTCCACGCCGTTCCAGGCCCCGAAGCGCAGCCCGAGCCCGATCTTCAGCGTGCCGCCGTCGAACCCGAAGAAGTCGCGGAACGGGTTGGCGCGGATCGGCGCGCTCGCACGGTGATCCACCTGGAACAGGAACGCGTTCCGGCGCGTCGTCCGTGCCGTCGGGACGTTGACGATGCGATGGATCTCCGGGAAGTTGCTCGGGTCCCACGTCGGGTCGTCCTCCCTGACGACCACGTCTTCGATCTCCTCGACGTCGGCGGGCGGGGGCTCGGGCGGGGAGCCCGTCGCGGGCAGCGAGGCGAGCATGGCGGCGAGGAACGCGGTCCACCGGTGCACGGGAGCGCCCTCCGGCCGGATGGCCGCCGGATTGTACACCGGGCGCGGGAGGAGGTCGCTGCCTTGCGGAAGAGCGCGGTCACGGTACAATCCGGCGTGGTCGCGGGGAAGGGGCGCCGTGCATCCGCAGTGGGTTTTGCATCTGCTCACGGTCCTGGTGCTGTTGACGGCCGCCGCCACGCCGGGATGCGGCACGAAGCGCAACCCCGTCCGGATCCTGGACGTCCCGGCGACGGCGCTGACCTGGTGCGCGGACGTGGACCCGATCATGCGCCGGCTGTGCACGTCCTGCCACGCTTCGACCCGGCCGAGCCCGCCGAGGGGCGTGGTGCTCGACACCTACGCCGGGGTGTCGGCGGCCGCGTCCCGCGCCTCGCAGCTCATGCAGTCGGGGGCGATGCCCCCCGGAGGCGGCGCCACGGCCGCCGACGACGCGGTGCTCGTCGGATGGATCCGGCAGGGCAAGCCGGAGTGCGGGGGACCGGCGGACGGCACCGGGCCGCCGGACGACCCGGAGGACCAGGGCGCCGCGGACGCGGGCGACGCGGCCACGGGCGACGCGGCCACGGGCGACGCGGCCACGGGCGACGCGACCCGGTGAGGGGCGGTCCCTCGCCTCGCCCCTTCGTTCTCGCAGGCATCGTCAGACCAGCCGGCCGAGGTCCGTGCCCCTGGTTGCCGCAGCGGCGGGGTCCAGCCGGTAGGGGGCGTCCAGCAGGGCGTCGATGGCCTCGGTCACCCGCGCGGCGGCCCGATCGAACGGCTCGCGGTAGCGGTCCGCCGAACGCGTGAAGGGCACGAACGGCCCGTCGGGCCGGCAGTCCGCGAAGGCGTCGTCGACCTCCAGCGGCCGCCCGATCCGGTAGGTGACGTCGCCGCCCTTCGAGAACGGGCTCGCCCCGGGGTAGACGCGCTCGCACCCGTTGCTGCCCACGGGCACGATCGGCACGCCGTGCCGGATCGCGAACTGCACGATGCCGGTCCGGGCGGGCAGGAGCCGCAGCGACCGCGTGCCCTGCGGGAACACGATCACGTTCCGGCCCGCGGCCATCGCGCGGAGCGTGAGGTCCTCGACGGCCCCCATCGCGCCCTCGAGGTCGCGCTCCAGCCGGTCCGCCCAGGGGCCGCCCGCCGGGTCGAAGCCGGCGAGCGCAGCCCCCAGCACGCGCGCGACGCCCTCGCCGCCCGCCTCCCGCGCGGCGGCCTCGCCGATCCGGCCGACGGACAGGTCCCGGAGCGCCCGGTACTCCCGATCGTCGAGCCGCCGGCCGAGCGCCGCCTGGCCGCGGAGGAGGAGCAGGTAGCCGCGGCTGGGCAGCGGGATGCCGTCCATCAGGTCGAAGAACGCTCCGAGGAGCGCGTTCCGGTAGTACTTCGCCTTGATCCAGACCGCGGTGTACGGGAGCCCGCCGCGCCGCCACATCGCGTACTGGAACGGCCAGTAGTTGTATCGGTCCGTGTGGTTGAGCGCGAACAGCACGCGCCGGTCGCGCGGCACGTTCTCCACGCCCTCCAGCGCGATCCTCGTGGGCCGGGGCAGTCGGTAGTCGACCCGCATCGCCTGGCCCACCACGATCTGGCCCCACGGCGTCCGCCCGATCCTCTGCCGCCGGATGTGCGTCTCGTCCACCACGTCGACCTCGCCTTCCGGCTCACCTTCGAGGGGCTGCCAGCGCCAGCCTCGTCGCGGTGTCCGTGCTCACCAGCCTGACGTGCGCCGGCAGGCGCCCGGCCAGCGCGTTGAACGAGTTGTCGAGGTTCAGTCCCCCGTCGCTGGTCATGTACACCCACGTGATCGTGCCCGGAGGATAGCCGCCGAGTTCCGCGGCCATCTTCTGCGGGCTCAGGTGGAAGGCGTCGTCGTCGTCGTTCACGCCCCGCCACTCGCGAGGCCGGAACACGACCGTCTCGCCCCCGTCCTTGCCGACGAGCACCTCGAAGAACCGGTCGTCCGGCCACCACGTGAACGCGGGGAACAGGTAGGGCACGTTGACGGGGAACACGCCGCGGATCGCGCCGCCGGCCCTGGCGTACCTGGGCAGGAAACGCTCCTCGGCGTCTTCCCACGTGCCGTTCCAGTCCCAGTGGACCGGTAGTACCACGCGAGCACGTCGGGCGCGAGGCGCGGCAGGTGGGGGGAGATGCTCCACGTGATTGGCGGGCACGCGTGGCCGGCCCGCCCGCAGTCCGCCAGCCGCCGGCGAAGCCAGTCCTTCCTGGCGGACAGGAGGAACTGGACGTTGTCCCCGTCGCCGACGACGAACGCCACGTAGGTCCTGGCCGGGTCGTACCCGACGTCCTCCGGCGCGTTCCGTTCCAGTTCGCTCGCGTCCCGGATCGGCTCCCTGCGGGTGGAGAAGAACGACAGGTTGCCCGTCTCGGTGGGGATGGCCCCCATGTTGCGGGAGTCCAGGCACTGCGTATGGGCCTCGTGGACGTATCCGCCCAGGACCATCCAGGAGTTGTTGTAGCCGTACACGCCCAGGGGGGTGGGCCATCGGCCCGCGTTGACGATGTCGTGCAGGAGCGCCTTCTCCGGGTTCGCGTCCGAAAAGCCGTTCACCAGGAACACGGTGAACAGCCTCTGCGAGAACACGAAGTCGACCAGCGCCGGCGCCATGTCCCGCGTCATCTGGGGATCCGAGACGTTGCTGTCGTTCGTGTCGTACCCGGGATTGAGCATCGCCAGGCCGGTCGTCTGCCCGCCGTGGACCTCGAAGACGTGCCGGGTCGCGAGCAGGGGCGTGTTCTTCTCCTGGAACTCGAGGGTGGCGTCGAACGCCACGTTGCCGCAGGCGGCCGCCATCCCCGCGTCCATCGGCACGGCCCCGAGCGCGGCCGCGACGGTCAGGACGCCGGGCAGCAGCCTCTGCTGGTCGAGGTAGGAGTAGCGTACGCAGGACGGGAAGGCGGCCACGCATGCGTCCAGGAAGTCCACGGCGCTCGCGACGCCGGCCGCCTCCAGGTCGAGCTCGTCCAGCCACCCC
>VGRB01000021.1 GCA_016875475.1 Deltaproteobacteria bacterium | reverse complement strand
CCCGCTCGGGAACCTCACCCGGTACACGCGCGACCCGTACGGCCGGCAGACCGCCTACACGGATCCCCTCGACAAGACGGAGTCGTCGCCCTACGACGACGACGGTCGGATCTCGACGCGGACGCTTCGGGACGGCACGACCCAGGCGGCGAACACGTACGACGACGCCGGGCGGCTGACGTACGTGGACTGGACCGGTGCGCCGTGGGAGGAGCGTCGGTACGCCGCGGACGGGCTGGTCGAGTACGCGAGGAACTCGGCAGCGTGGTGGATCTACGCCTACGATGAGGACCGACGGCTCGCGCAGAAGTACGACGCAAACCGGCCCATCCGCCACGAGTACGAGTACGACCCTTACCGCGGCTACCTGTCGCGGGTCTGGACGCCCGGTCGTGCCTTCCTGCTGCACCGCGACGCGTCGGACCGCGAGGACTTGATCAGCGTCGAGGGTAGTACGACCTCTGTCTGGATCGACTACGACCTCGCGGGCCGCCTCTTGCGCGAGGAGTTCCGCGAGTCCGGGCAGGCCAGGGTCATCGTGGACTACGAGTTCGACGAGGCAGGCCGGCTCCTGACGAAGATGGCCACCCTGCCGGACGAAGACCTCCTCTACGGAGTGAGCTACACTTACGACGTGCGGGGACTGGTTGAAACCATTGCGGAGTCGGACGAAGAGGGCGTGATCAACGTGAGGACCTTCGTACACGACGAGGTCGGCCGCCTGGTCTGGGCCGACTACACGGACGGACCGGCCTCCTGGGAGTACCACTACGACTGGGCCGGCAACCGTACGCGCGAGATCTACGAAGGCATCACGACCGACTACACCATTGTCGCAGGCAACCGCCTGTACCGGGTGACCGACAGCGGCATCACCCACACCTTCGGGTACGACGACAACGGGTCCGTGATCTCGTGGACCGTCGGCACGGAAACGGACACCTACGGCTACAACGCCCCGGGGCGGATGACCTCTGCCGACGTCGACTCTGGGCTTTGGACCTATGGGTACGACGTCGACGCCTGGCGCGTGAGCAAGTCCGGCCCGGGCAACGTGGACCTCTACTACTTCCGTGACCAGCGGACCCTCGACGAGCGCACCGGCTCCGGTGCGGGCACGATCGAAACGCAGGTGTTCTTCCGGCCCGACGGGTTCACCCCGCTGCTGCTTTGCGACGACACGACGTGCCACTACGTGTTCACCGACCACCTCGGCACGCCCCTGCGGGTGTTCGACCTCGCGGGCGGGACGGCCTGGGCCGGCACGCTCGCGCCGTTCGGCGAACTGCTGGAGGGCGAATTCGGCTCCCTCGCCGGCCGGATGCCGCTTCGCTTCCCCGGCCAGTGATTCGACGTCGAGACCGGTTGGCACTACAACTGGTGGCGGTACTACGCGCCGATCGAGGGGCGGTACACGGGGGAGGATCCGCTCGTATCAGTCGCGGACGCGGCGACCACGGCTTGGGATCAGGAGGCGTTCGGGTACTGTCACTCGGGTCCCGCAAGCGCTATCGATCCACGTGGGCTGCACCCCAAGTGCGAAGGTGACTGCAACACGAACCGCAACCAGTGCCTGAGCGAGTGCAAGCCAGCGGACCTGCCCTGCGTGGACGCATGCAAGTACCGCCACTTCTGCTGCATGAAATGCTGCGACGCCCACCCTGCGCAGCAGGGCGGTTGCTGGTGATTGGCTTGGGAAGGCCCATCCTTCGCTCCGGCGCCGTCCTGACCTGCACGGTTCTTGTTGGATGCGCCTCGTCGGGCCGGGTCTGCATCGACCTGACCGCGCCGGAAGGCGAGGCTGCCTCGGGTCGCACCTCCATTCCCGGCACCACCAGGAGCAGGGTCGCACGACTGGCCTTCCACGAGCTCAGACGCAACTGCACGCCCGACCGTGGCGAGGTCATCTTGTGCCCGGATCGGGGGTGCTTCTGCACGAAGCGGCCGCCGTTCGGAACGGCGATCTTCGCCCTCAAGGTGCTGGAAGGGCTCGAGGCTGATATCACGCGTTACGATCGCGTTCTGGTGAGGCGTCAGTCCACCGGCAGTGCGATCGAGGAGTTCGGAGGGGGGCTGGACGCAGTCTCACGGGCGCTGGATTCCATCCCGGCGAATGACGTGGGATTGGTGGACTTCCACTACTCATGGCGAGGCGGCGTGTTGCGCCGCACCGAAACCATCTACGTGCTCGACGCCCGCGACGGGACCGCGGGGATGGTGGAAGTCGAAGCCGTCCGGCGCCGCCTCCTCGAAGGCGATGACGGAGAGACAGCCCTGCTCGTACCAAGGGCCAACACCCCTTGCGGCTCGTATGAACTGGTGCGGTGCAGGGCAGGACCGTCCGGCGGATGCCCGCCATTGCCGCCGTATTCGGCGGTGCTCTTCGGGGTTCCGTCGTGTCGAGACCGGACTGGCTTCGCGCTGATGGGCGAGGTCATGAGTGCGGGCTGGTTCGAGGGGACGGATTCGGGAGGGGAGGTCGCACCGATCACCCCGGCCGTGGCTTGGCCGCTGCTTACGGCAGTGCCTTCGGTGCTCGCATTGGACGGGGCGACAATGTGCATCGCCTCGGTGCGGATCGAATCGAGATCTGACGGTTCCGCCAACGTGCGGCTGGCACCCGGCGAGCGGCCCCCGTGTGCCGACAGCAGGCCGTTCCGACCAAGCGTGTTCTTCTTTCCTCCGCGAACCGAGACGTGTTCGGCGGTGACGGTGATGCCCGGCGGTGCCGGCGATGAGCGGAGCCGATGAAACCCGGCAGGCCCGAGTCGAGCAGCATCTGCGTGTCACGGCTTCTGTGCCTCTGGTGCGTCGCATGCCTGGCGGCGTGCGGCGGCGGCAGCGCGTCACCTCCGGCGATCGACGTTGCGGGCGACGTTGTGGACGGCGACCAGGGGGACGAGCCGGACCCCGGCCACGCCGATGACCATGACGAACCGGGGGACGAGTCCTCCTCCGACGGCGACATCATCACGTCGGACAGAGGCGACTCGAGTGATGCGGGTCGACCTGACGCGGAGGATCCCGACGGCGATGGCGAAGGCGACAATCCACGGGACCCGATCGGCGAGGTGGAGGACGTGCCCCCGGACGCGTCCGGGTTCGGTCTGCCCTGCGCGGTCCCTCGGAACTGCCCATCGGGCTTCTGCGTGGAGACCCCGGGGGGACGGGTGTGCTCCGTGGCGTGCGCCGCAGGAGCGGGCACCGGGTGCCCGGAGGGATTCTCGTGCGATGCAGGGGACGCGGAGGAGGCCGCAGACGGACGCGCGGTGGGTGGCGCCTGCGTGCAGCCGGACGCGCGGCTCTGCGCGCCGTGCAAGGCCTCGCAGGACTGCGTGGCCGTCCCGGGAACCGGAACGGCCCTGGGATGCGTGGGCCTGGGCGCGGCCGGGGCGTTCTGTCTCCGGGCCTGCGACGGACAGGGGGGCTGTCCCTCGGGCTTCGCGTGCGCGGGCGGGGCGTGCGCGCCCGTGGCGGGCGAGTGCGCCTGCTCGCCGCTCGCCGTGCAACTTGGTGCCGCAACGGGGTGCGAGGCGGCGAACGTCCACGGCACGTGCCCTGGCGAGCGGCGATGCGAGGCGGGGGGGCTCGGGGCCTGCTCGGCCCCGGAGCCGGCGCCGGATGCATGCAACGGCTTCGACGACGACTGCGACGGCGCGACCGACGAGGACCTGGGTGAACTCGTGTGCGGGACCGGCGCGTGCGCCCGGTCTGGGCCCGCTTGCGCGGGCGGGGCCCCGGGCGCATGCGAGCCGGGTCTGCCGGCGCCGGAGACGTGCAACGGCATCGACGACGACTGCGACGGGGGCACGGATGAGGACCTGGGCGAGGCCGCCTGCGGCGCCGGTGCGTGCTCGCGGTCGGGACCCGCCTGCGCGGGCGGGGTGCCGTGGGAGTGCGAGCCCGGGCCGCCCGGCGTCGAGACCTGCAACGGCGTTGACGACGACTGCGATGGCGCGACCGACGAGGAGCTCGGGGCTGTCATCTGCGGCACGGGCCGCTGCGTCCGGCTTGTCGCCGCATGCGCGGGGGGTGCGCCGCAGGAGTGCGTGCCGGGACCTCCGGCCGACGAGGTGTGCAACTTCGAGGACGACGACTGCGACGGGGCGACGGACGAGGACCTCGGCGAGTTGACGTGCGGCACGGGCGCGTGCGCGCGTTCCCTCCCGGCCTGCGTGTTCGGGGTCGGCCGGACATGCGAGCCGGGGCTGCCCGCCGACGAAGTCTGCAACCGCATCGATGACGACTGCGACGGAGAAACGGACGAGGGCTTCTGCCGGACGGAGGACGACGTCTGCGTGCCGGCGGGCGCACCGCATCCGGCGAACCCGTGCAGGTCATGCCAGCCTGGGGCTCAGCCTGGGCCGTACTGGCCTGCGGACTGGGGGAGGGAGGGCAACGGGAAGGTCTGCGGCCCGGAGCGCGTGTGCTTGAACGGCTACTGCAAGTGCTCGTACCGGATGGGATTCCCGTCGTGGCCCGCGGTCGACACGGGACCGCTCAACGGCGTGCTGTCGGAGGATCTGAACGGAGACGGGTTCGCCGACCTCGTGGTCGTAGCCAGAGACCCCACCCGGATCCGGCTCCTGCGGCACCATGGCAACGCCACGTTCCTCGATGTCGGCACGTTCCCGATGGGGGGTGTCTGCGGCGTCCGGTTCGGGGACCTCGACGGGGACGGCTTGAAGGAGGTCATCGTCGCGGACCCCTCCAAGGGGATCGCCGTCCTCCGGAGCAAGGGCGGGCCGTTCGAGCAACTGATCCCGATCGCCGGGACGGGCCTGTGCGCCCTCGCGGTCGCGGACCTCGACGGGAACGGACTCCCGGAAATCGTGGTGTCCGCGGTGCTCAAGACCACCCACCGCCTTCGCATCTACCCCAACCTCGGGGCGCTCTCGTTCGGAAGCCCGCAGACATGCGCCGAGGATCTCGACTCGGCCGATTCCGCCATCGCAGCCGACATCGATGGGGACGGGGACGTCGACATCGTGACGGATGGATGGTGGCTGGAGACCCGCCTCGTCTATCGAAACGACGGCACGGGCAAGTTCGGGACGCCCGCCAAGATGACGTCCGTAGGGCCCCAGGGGCATCTCGCTGCGTCCGACGTGGATGGGGACGGCGACCCTGACCTCCTCTTCCTTCGAGGCAGCCCCTATTCGCATTGCCCGGACGACAGCCTGTGGGATGGCTTCTGCACCCGTTTCAACGACGGCACGGGGGTGTTCGGCCCCGACGTCTGCGTGCAGATCCACGGCGGCACGTGGGGCGATGTAGCCCCCGCGGACCTGGACGGCGACGGGGATCCGGACGCGGTCGGCGGCTCATTGTGCGGCCAGGTCCGGGTGTTCAGGAACGAGGGCGGCGTCTTTCAGGAGGCGTCCCGCGTCGTTGTTGCCGAATCCGGAGCGAGCCCTGTCCTGGCCGACCTCGACGGCGACGGCGACGCGGACCTGGTTTCGGCGGCGGACGAAGCAGTCGTGTTCGTACTCAACGAAGGGAACCTCACCTTCGCCGGGGCGCGGACGTCGGCGGGCGTGGACGCGAGCAGGATCGTGGCTGCCGACCTGGACCAGGACGGGGACACCGATATCGCTTCGCTGGTGTGGAGGACACCGGTCATGAGGCTCGGCGTGCTCCTGAACGCGGGGGACGGGACCCTGGCCGGCGAGCCCGGCTTGGCGCTGCCGGGGATGTTGGGCGACCTGGCTGCGGCCGACATGGACGGCAACGGGACGACGGATCTCGTGTACGGGGGCGGCATCCTGCGCAACGCGGGAGACGCGACCTTCGATTGGGACGGCACCGCCTTCCTGCCGGACACCTGGTCGGCGTATCGGATCGCGGTGGGCGACCTGGACGGTTTTGGGGGGCCGGACGTGGCCGTCACCACCATGGACGCGGTCCACGTTTTCCTCATGCCCGGAGACGGCACTATCGGCGACCGCATCGAGATACCCATCCCGAACGCCGCGGTCGCCATCGGCAGGACGAACAAGGACGGCATTCCGAGGCTGCTCGTCGGCGCGGGGAAGCAGGTACGCGTCCTGATGTTGGACGAGGCCGGCTCGTTCGTGGAGACGACCGCGTTCGAGGTCAATGCGTCGCCCGAGGACGGTGACATCCGCTGGGTCCACACCTTCGACTACGACCACGACGGCCTCCTCGACATCGCCGCGACCACGAACGGCGCGGTGTTCCTGTACGAGGGCCACAGCAGCGTGTTCACGTTTGGCAAGAAGTGGACCCCACCGGGGAGCTTCGGCCTCCGAACGCTCGGACTCGTTGCCGCGGACCTGAACGGCGGCGGCGGCCCCGATCTGGTGACGGCCAGCCCCTCCGCGGGCACGGTCGTCGTCCGACAGCACGATGGCTGGGGCTTCGGCGGTGAGGACTTCCAGTACCCGGCCGGCTGGATCGATTGGTTCGCGGGGAACCTCGTCGCCGCCGACTTCGACGGGGACGGCCAGGCCGACATCGCCGTGACGGCGTACCGCCCGGACGACTACGGCGCCGACGTGAACGTGCTCCTCAGTCGATGCCTCCCGTAGGCCGGCACGAGGTCGGGCAGGGCGTGGAGGGCGGCCTGACAGCCGGACAGCCGGGCCCCTCCACGGCAGCCGACCCGACAGGAGACGGCTACAATCGCATCCGTGAAGCGCCGCGTCGTCACCGGGGTCGTGCTGCTCGCCGTCGCGTCGGCCGGGCTCGCCTTCGTGCCCGGGTTCGACGTGCTCTCGTTCTACTTCTGCCTGCCCGCGGCGCTGCTGCTCGCCATGGCCTCGGGCGGGACCGCGGTCACCGCCATGGGGGAGGCCCGGGCCTCGGGCGCGCGGTTCGGGGCCGGGCTCCGCCGGGCCGCCCTGGCGACGGCCCTGTTCGCGGCCGTGCCGCTCGCGGTCTCGCTCGTCGCGACCGCGATCGCGGGCCCCTGCGACACCGCGTACGGGCTCCTGTTCTACCTCCTCGGCCCGGTCGCGTCCGCGGCGTGCGGGATGGCCGCCGGGGCCGCGGTCGGCGCGGTCGTGCCCGGCCGGCGGTGGGCGGCCGCGGCCTGGATCGCGCTGTTCGCGGCGTCCTTCGTGCCGGACGCGCTGCACCTCTACCGCGAGCCCGCGGTCGCGTTCTACAACCCGTTCCTCGGGTACTTCCCGGGGCCGATCTACGACGACCGGATCGAGGTCGGGGGCGCGTACGTCGCCTTCCGGGCCTTCTGCCTCGCGGTCGCGGTCGCGGTCGTGGCGCTCGCCCGGGCGGTCGCGGGCGGGGACCTGGATCGGCGGCCACGACCCGACAGGGCGCCGTGGTCCTGGGCGGTCGCGGCGGCGGGCGCGGGCGCGGCGGTCGCGCTGTGGAACCTCTCGGGACCGCTCGGGTTCCGCGTCTCGCGGGCGGACGTCGAGGCGGTGCTGTCGGAGGAGCGGTCGGACCGCTGGTGCGTGCTCCGCCACGGCCCGGACCTCGGCGCGGACGCGGCCGACCGGCTGCTCGCGGACTGCGGGTTCCGGCACCGGCAGGTCGCGGCCTTCTTCGGGCTCGATCCCGGCGACCCGGTGCGGCTGTACCTGTACCCCGACGCCGCGACCAAGGCGCGGCTGATGGGTGCGCGCGAGGTCGAGGTCACGAAGCCGTGGCTCGGCGAGGTCCACCTGACCGAGACCGTGCCGGGCGACCCGGTGATCGGCCACGAGATCGCGCACGTGGTGGCGGCGAGGCTCGCGGACAACCTGCTCGGGCTGCCGGTCGTCCGCGGCTTCGTGCCGGACATGGGACGCGTGGAGGGGCTCGCCGTGGCCGCGGCGTTCGCGGACGACGGGCCGTCCCCGCACGAGTGGACGCTCGCGATGCTCCGGGCCGGCGTGCCGGCGGACCCGCGCGGCCTGCTCGGGGGCGCCGGGTTCGTGACCGGCCAGGCCGCGCGCTCCTACACCGCGGCCGGGTCGTTCGTGCGGTTCATGTGGGAGACGCGGGGCACGGCGGCGCTCCGGGCGGTCGCGCGGGGCGATCCGATCGAGGAGGTCGCGGGCGCGGCGTGGCCGGACCTCGTCGCGGAGTGGGAGCGGCACCTCGACGCGGTGGCGGGCGCGGGCGTGGACGCGGACCTCGTGGCCGTGGCGGGGGGGAGGTTCTCCGGCCCCGGCGTGCTCGGCCGCCGGTGCCCCGTGGACACGGCCCGGCGCGTGGGCGAGGCCGCGGAGGCCGCGGAGGCCGGGGACGCCGGTCGCGCCGCCGAATGCCTGGAGGCCGCGATCGCGGACAACCCGGGCGCGCGCAACCTGCTCGGCCGGCTCGCCCTGGCGCGCGCCCTGGCGGGCGACGAGGCGGGCATGGAGGCGGCGATCGCCCGCATGGCGACCGGCGGCCGCCCCGCGTCGCCCGAGGATCTCGTCTCCGCCGCGAACGCCCGCCCCGCGTCGCCGGCCGATCTCGTGGCCGCGGCCAACGCCCGCGCCGCGCACGCGCTCGCGCGCGGCCTGCCGCCGCCCGAGCGCGTCCGGGCGGACCTCGTGGAGGCCTTCGTGCTGTCGCCGTCGCGGTCGGAGCGACGAGGCATCTCCGCACGCCTGGCCGCGCTCGAACTCCCCCCAGAGGCGGCGCTCGCGGTGTTCCGGACGCTCGCGGGCGGGGCCGCGGGACGGCCGGACCTGGACCTCGCCGAGGCGGTCGCGGCCGCGCCGGACGCCGCGCTGCTCCGCTACATGCTGGGCCGTGCGCGGATGGGCGCGGGCGCGTACGAGGCCGCGGTCTCGGACCTGCTGGCCGCGATCGCGCTCGGGATCGGCGAGCCGTTCCTCGCGGAGGCGCACAAGGCGCTCGGCAAGGCCGCGGTCTGGGCCGGTCTCCCCGGCGTGGCCCGGCCGCACCTCTCCCTGGCGCTGGACCTCGCCCCGTTCGAAGGCGACCGGATGGTGATCGAGGAGTACCTGTCGCGCTTGTCGTCTCCCGGCATATGATTGCCCCATGGGTCCCGGACGCGACGTCGAGGTGTTCGAGATGCCGGCGGAGGCCCGGGACGCGGTCGCGCGCTCGCTTGGCGAGGCGCTGGCCTCGGAGCCGGGGGTTCGCGTCGCGCTGCTGTTCGGGTCGTTCGCCCGGGGCGAGCCGTTCAGGGACCTGGACGTGGGCGTGGAGTTCGGCGGCCCGTTCTCGCTGCTCGACGTCGGGCGGCTCGCGACCCGGCTGTGGACCGCGGCCGGGGAGCCGGCGTTCGAGATCGACGTGGTGCCCCTGGATGACGCGCCCGCATCCTTCCGCCTCGAGGTGGCCGAGACCGGCCGCCTCCTGCGCGAGCGCCACGAAGGGGACGCCGTCGAGTTCGCGGTGACCGCGCGCCGCGATGCGATCGACCTGGCTGCGGCGCTGGAGGACGAACGACCATGAGCCCCGCCCGCGCGGCCCGCCGTCGTGCCGGCCGGTTCGCGCTCGACGACCTGCGCCGGTATCGGGACGAGGTGCCGCTCGCCCGGCTGCTCGCGGATCGTGACGCCGAGCGGATGGTGGTTCACGCCATGCTCGTCGCGGTCCAGGCGTGCGTGGACGAGGCACTGGCGGAGTGCCGGAGGCGAGGGCTGTCCGCGGACAGCTACCGGACCGCGTTCCAGGAGCTGGGGCGTGCCGGGGCCATCCCTTCGGAATGGGTCCCGGAGCTGATGGACTGGGCGTCGATGCGGAACGTGCTCGCGCACTTCTACCCGGTTCTTGACCTCGCGCGGGTCCACGCGGCCATGTCCGCGACCGAGCCGCTGGAGCGGTTCCTCGCGTGGAGCGGCGAGGGCGCGTAGGCGGCCCCGAGAGCGCGCGCAGGCGGCCCCGAGAGCGCGCGCAGGCGGCCCCGGGAGGGCGCGCAGGCGGCCCCGAGAGCGCGCGCAGGCCGCCCCGATCAGGTCCCCTGCACCTTGCGGTACACCGCCTCGGCCACGGGACCCGGCAGCCCGGGGACCGCGCGGAGGTCGTCCAGCGACGCGGCGCGGATCGCGGCGACCGACCCCATCGTCCGCAGCAGCGCGGTCCGGCGGGTCTTCCCGAGCCCCGCGATCCCGTCCAGCACGGACGCGGCCTCGCGGCGCGCGCGGCGCTTGCGGTGGAACTTGACCGCGAACCGGTGCGCCTCGTCGCGGACCCGCATCAGCAGGTGCAGGCCGGGGTCGTTCCGGGGGGGGACGATGACGCGGGTCGGCGCGGGCTCGGAGGAGTCCCGGACGCCCGCCGCGGCCGCGGGGCGGGAAAGGACGTACAGGCGCTCGGGCGAGTGGTCGGCGACGCCGTGGCCGCCCTTCCCGATCACGCGCGACTTGGCGATCGCGACCAGCGGCAGGTCCGCGAGCCCCAGGTCGGCCAGCACGGACGCGGCGGCGCGAAGCTGCGCCTCGCCCCCGTCGAGCATCACGAGGTCGGGCCGGTCCTCGGGCGCGACCTTGGAGTAGCGCCGCCTCAGCACCTCCCGCATGAACCCGACGTCGCCCGGGCCCTCCTCCAGCCGGACCGCGAACGTCCGGTACGCGCGTTTCTCCGGCTTCCCGTCCACGAACACGACCATGGATCCGACCGGCTCGGCGGACTGGAGCGTGCTCATGTCGAACCCGTCGATGCGACGCGGCGCGCGCGGCATGGCCAGGACCTCGGCGACGCGGGCGGACGCGCGCGACCGGGCCTGGCCGGAGGCGAGCGATTCCTTCAGCAGGTTCAAGGCGTTCTGGTGCGCCATCTTCACCGCGTCGGCCGCGGGGCCGCGCGCGGGCACCCGGACCTCGACGCGGGCGCCGGGCCCCCCGACGGCCGCCGCCTCGGCACGCTTCGGCAGGAGGACCTCGGCCAGGGCGTCCGTGCCCTCGACGAGCCCGGCCGGCAGCAGGACCTCGGCCGGCACCGGCGCGCGGCCGTAGTACTGGACCAGGAAGCTCTCGCCGATCTCCTCCTCGGGCGCGACCACGCCGTCCAGCACGTACGGGATGCGCTCCGCGAGCACGCCTGCCTCGAACCGGAGGACCGCGAACGCGGCCACGTCGCCCTCGCGCGCGAACCCGACCGCGTCCGTGTCGCGCACGGCCGGCAGCACGACCGCCTGGCGCGTCATCGCGCTCTCGACCGCCTTGACCTGGTCCCGCAGGCGGGCCGCCTCCTCGAAATTCTCGGCCTCGGACGCGGCCGCCATCCGGCCGCGGAGCTGGCGGAGCACGTCCTCGTGCCGCCCGCGCAGGAACAGGACCGCGGCCTCGACGCGCTTCCCGTACTCCTCCCTCGCGCCCTCGCCGACGCACGGTCCGAGGCAGCGGCCCATCTGGTGCTCCAGGCATGGGCGCGAGCGGTTCCGGAACTGGGCCTCGCGGCAGGTGCGCAGGCCGAAGCAGCGGTTGACCAGCGCGTGCGTGCCGCGGATGGACGCGGCGGAGTGGTACGGGCCGAAGTAGAGCGCGCCGTCCGGGCGGCGGCGCCTGACCAGCTCGAGCCGCGGGTACGAGTCGCTCGGGTCGACGCGCAGGTACAGGTAGCTCTTGTCGTCGCGCAGCAGGAGGTTGAACGGCGGGCGGTGCTTCTTGATCAGCTCGTTCTCGAGGAGCAGCGCCTCCTTCTCGTTGCGCGTGACGACCGTGTCGATCCGCTCGAGGATGCCGGAGAGCATGCCCACGAACGGCCGCGGGTCCCCGGAACGGTGGAAGTACTGGGAGACGCGTGCCGCGAGGTCCACCGCCTTGCCGACATAGACCACGACGCCCGCGCGGTCGCGCATCACGTAGACGCCGGGCGCGTGCGGGATGCCGCCGGTAAGCGCCCGGACTCGTTCGGGGGTCCACATCTCGGCCCGGTTCGCTCCTACCAGACGCCGCGTCGGGTGTCGCGCCCGCCCGACCGTTGCGTCGCGGGCGGCTCTCCGACCTGCGAAGGCTGCTCCGGCGCGGGCGCGGGGGCCGGAGTCCCGAGGCCGCCGAGGCGCTCGGCCGCGCGCGCGTGCCCGGGGTGACGCGCGAGCAGGCGCCGCAGGGCCACGGCCGCGCTGCCGTGGTCGCCGGCCGCAGCGTGCATGTCGGCGATCCGCATCAGGACGTCCGCGTCGCCGGGCACGAGCCGGTCGGCCTCTTCGAGCGCCCCGATCGCGGCCACCACCAGCCCGTTCTCCTCGTGGATCCGGCTGCGGAGTTTCGCGAGTCTCCACCGGCAGTCCGCGGTGCCGCACAGCTCGTCGAGACGCGCCAGGACCGCGTCCGCACCGCGGGTCGTACCGCCGGCGACCAGCGCCGCCACGGCCGCGAACAGCGGCTCCGGGTTGCCCGGCGCGAGGTTCGCGGCCTCGAGGTGCATGTGGGCCGCCTCGATGTTCAGGCCCCGGCCGACGCCGAGGAGCGGGAAGTCCCTGGCCATGTCCATGGCCGCGTGCAGGGCGTCGGCGCGGGACCACGCGCCGGCCCCGGGGCCGGCCGCGGCGACCCCGTCCGCGGGCTCGGGAACGTCGCCGGCCACGGCGAGCGAGGCGGTCGCGACGAGGAGCATCGTGGCCACCGAGGCCGCGACGTAGGGCGCGGCGCGCGCGCCGCTCCGGTGCCGCACCGCGCCGATCGCGCCGAGGAGCACGAGCGCGCCCACGCCGCTTGCGATCCACGCCGCCGGCTGGAGCGAGGCCGCGAGGCCGATCGTGGACACGCAGCCCAGAACGACGGCCAGGGGGCGCCAGCGCTCGGTCCGCCGATCCAGCGCGAGCGCCAGGCCCGAGATCGCGGCCATCCCGTGGAAGGCCGCCTGGTGCAGCGGGCTGACGAACGTCCCGCGCAGGACGGCCGCGGGTCCGGGCTGGGCCGGCAGGCACGGGCCCAGGACCTCGTGTACGTCCAGGGCGAGGCCGATCACCCCGAGGCCGACGGTGACCGCCCCTGCCGCGGCGATCGCCCACAGGACGCGGCGGATCGCCCCCAGGCCCTCGCGTCGGACGACGATCCCGAGCGCGGTCACGAGCGCGGCGAGCCCGGCGATGCGGAGCGCCCCCAGCGCGGTCGCGGGGGGATCCAGCGAGGCGGCGCGCCAGGCGCCCTCCGGGGCCGCGGCACCCGTCCCCGCCAGGGCCGAGGGAAGCGGAACGAGCTGGAGGAGCGTCAGCAGCAGCGCGCTGCCCAGCGCCACGGCGGCCCAGGGGACCGTGTAGGTGCGGTCCCAGCCGCTCGACCGGTGGCCGGGCAGCAGGGTCAGGGCGAGCAGTGCGATGCAGGAGAGCGACTCGGCGGTGACGACCCCGGGGTGCACCGACCCGATGGCGAGGGGGGCCGCCACGATCAGGCCGATCCTGCCCCAGCCCGCCACGCGGCGGATGGCCAGGAACACGTCGCGTCGCAAGGCGTCGGCCAGGGGCGCTCCTGCTCACGAGCGCCCCAAGTCTACCGGATGCTCTCGTCCCGCGACAGGCCGGGCGCGAGCCGGGCGCGAGCCGCAGGCAAGCGCCCGAGGCGAGCGTAAGCCGCGAGCGGAAGCGAGCCGGCTTCACGCGAGCCCGTTCGCGCCGCGAGCCGGCGCCGCCGGCGCCGGCGCTGTCGGCGCGAACGGCTAGTAGCCGGCGAGCATGTCGCACGGGACGCCGACCGCGATCTCGCGGTTGGCGTAGGTGACGATGGCGAGCGACGTCGCCTCGCTCGCGTCGATGATCAGGAACTCGCCGTACGTCTCGAGCGGGAAGTCCCCGCGCTTCTTGGGCTTCGGGTTGTAGTCGTCGAGCCCGTCGCCGCGATCGCGGACGACGAAGCGGTTGCCCGCGGCCACGCCGTCCTTGGTCCCGCGGTCGATCACGACGTAGTGGTACTCGCCGAGCATGGCGACGTCGTCGAACGTCGTGACCACGTGGCCCGCCACCGCCGCGGAGTTCCGGACGGGCGGGACGAGGCGCTGGAGCGGCGCGAACGCGGCCACGCGGTCGCCTCGCTCGACCTCCTGGAACGAGACCAGCAGGACGGCCTTGGCGAGGGGCTTCTCGGTCGACGTGATCTTGATCACGCCGAGGTAGCGGATCTTGTACCCGATCTCCTCGTCGGTGACCGGGTGCTCGACCTCCTCCTCGACGCGGTAGACCAGCATCAGGTCGCCCGGCTTCATGCGGCGCGCGGTCTCGAACCGGACGTACGCCTCGTCGGTGTCGGACAGGAACTGCTTCTCCTCCTTGGAGTTCGACAGGACGCCCGACCCCTCGTACTCCTCCGGCGAGATGAACCCGACGCGCCGGCCGAGCGCGGCCTCGACCTGCGGGCCGGCCGAGTAGCGGGACTCGGTCACGGAGTAGCCCTCGCGCTTCGCGACGACCGGTCGCGGCGGCACGAGGTAGACGAGGTCGCCCGGGAAGATCCAGTTCGGGTTCGTGATGTGCGGGTTGAACGACCAGAGCACGGGCCAGTACCAGGGGTCGTAGAAGAAGCGGTCCGCGATGTCCCAGAGGTTGTCGCCCTCCTCGGCGACGTAGACGTTGACCTCGCCCGGTCCGCTGCCGCCGCTGACCATGATCTCCCGCTGGGGCAGTTCCTGGGCCGCGGCCGCGCCGGCCAGGAGGATCGCCAGCGCGGCACCCGCGATCGCCGTGCACCGGGCGCGTGTCGGAGCGTTCATGGCATCTCCGCGAGCAGCCTCAGAGCGACCCCGGCCGCGGCGCTCTCCGGGTAGGTGAGGACCACGGCGTCGAGCATCGTGCGAGCCTCGTCGTCCAGGCGCAGCATCCGGGCGCACAGGCCCGCCTTCACCATGGCGTCGGGCACCTTGTTGCCGTCCGGGTGCTCGGTGACGACCTTCATGAACTCCCGCTTCGCCGCCACCCAGTCCTTGACGTCGTAGTGGCACTCGCCGATCCAGTACTGGGCGTTGTCGGCGTAAGCGTGACGCGGGTTCCTGGCGACGAAGCCGGCGAGCGCCTTCATCGCCTCCTGGACGCGGCCCTGCTCATACAGCGAGTAGGCGGCCTGGTACTCGGAGATCCGGCCGGCGTCGTCGGGCTGGGACGCGACCGGCTTGCCCGCGACGCGCGGGGACGCCTTGCGCGCCGTCTCCGGGGCCGCGTCGCGGCGGGCGGCGGAGCCCGCTCCCGTGCCTCCGCGGGCCGGGACCACGCGCCCGAATTCATCGACGTCCTGGTAGACCGGATCCTGGACATCGAGCAGCGCGTCGCGTGACCCGCCCGGGGAGCGCCCGCGCGCGGGCACCTCCTCGTACGCCTCCTCGGACGGGGGCTGGACCTTCACGACCGGGAGGGAAGGAGGCGGAGTGGCGTTCGCGAGCCGGACTCCGCGCATCGCGGCCATCCGCTGGGTCTCGACCTCGTCCTGGAGCAGGAGCAGGCGGCCGTCCACGTCGTCGATCCGCGTGCGGACGGCGGCGTTCGAGCGCGCCATCTCCTCCACGGTCTCGCGCAGCGCGCGCACCTCCTTCCGGACGTCGGCCATCCCTCCGGAGCATGCGACCGCGGACAGTGCCAGGGCCAGCGTCGGCGCGCGCATCGGTCCTCCCCGGGGACAGGTACCCCATGTCCCCGTTCGCATTGTAGGTCCCGCCCGACCGGGCCTCCAAGGCGAACGAGAAGTTGCGGCCCCGAAAGCGGAATCGTCCATCGGGTGGTGCCGGACGGGTGTCGAAGGGGGGACGTGCCGCGGTCTCGGCTTGACATCGATTGCCCTCTCGGCTACGCTCGCGGGGCGTTTCGGAAGAAGAAGCGGTTCGAAGACCACTCTTGGAGGAGGAAAGCCTTATGAAGTCCGCTCTCGCGCTTGTCGTTGGGGGGCTCCTCGTCGCGTTCGCGACGGGTTGCGGTCCGAAGTACCCGAACTGCGAGGCCGACGAGCACTGCAAGGAGCACGGGCAGTTCTGCGTGGACAAGCTGTGCCGCGACTGCGCGACCAGCGACCACTGCAAGGCCAAGGGCCCCTGCGCCTTCTGCGGGCCGCAGTACACCTGCGACAAGCCGGCCGGGAACCCGGGCGACTGCTGCACGTCCGACCTCGAGTGCAAGCAGGGCAAGTGCTGGAAGCCGGCGGGCGACCGCGGGACCTGCGCGCAGTGCGCGGCCGATGCCGACTGCGGCGCGAACATGAAGTGCATCCAGGGCGGCTGCGTGCCGGCGTGCCAGTGCAAGACCGACGCGGACTGCGGCCAGGGCCGCACCTGCGACGGCTGCAACTGCACCGCCATCGCGTGCAACCTCGACCCGATCTACTTCGACTTCGACGAGTCCTCGATCCGGGCGGACGCGCGCGACGTGCTGAACCGCAACTACGACTGCATCAAGAAGCGCGGCCAGTCGATCGCGATCGAGGGCAACTGCGACGAGCGCGGCGCGGACGAGTACAACCTCGCTCTCGGTACTCGGCGCGCGGACGCGGCGATGCGCTTCCTGTCGAACCTCGGCGTGTCCGGCGGCCAGATGACCGCCACGTCGTTCGGCGAGGAGAAGCCGGTCTGCACCGACCACTCCGAGGACTGCTGGTGGAAGAACCGGCGCGACGACTTCCGCTTCCGGTAGTCGCTGCCGCCACGGCCCGCCGATGACGCGATCCCTCCTCGTACCCCTGCTCGCGCTGAGTCTGCTCCCTCTCCCCGGCTGCGTCACCATTCCGCGCTTCCGCGACCTCGAGGCGCGGGTGACCGTGCTGGAGAAGGAGAAGGAGGCGCTCCAGGCGGAGCAGCAGCGCAACATCGCCCGCATGGAGCGCATGCACCAGGACATGCAGGAGGCGACCGAGGCGCTGCGCAAGGGGGGGGCGAACCTCGGCGCCGACGTGGACGCGATCAAGGCGGACGTGTCCCGGCTGAAGGGCGCGGACGAGGAGGTCGCGTACAAGGTCGGGCACCTCGGCGAGGAGATCGACCGCATCAAGAAGGCGATGGACGAGAAGCTCGGGATCGCGCTCGTCCAGTTGCCGAAGGGGCTCCCCGAGGACGCGGACTCGCTGTTCAAGGCGGGCCGCGAGGCCGCGGGCAAGGGCGACAACCTGACCGCGCGCGGCGTGCTCCGCAAGTTCCTGGACACGTTCCCGGACGAGCCGCGGGCGGGCGAGGCCCAGTTCGTCGTCGGCGAGACCTACTTCAAGGAAGGCAAGTACGGCCAGGCCATCCGCGAGTACCAGCGCGTCCACGACCGGTACCGCGAGCAGAAGGGCGCGCCGGTGCCGAAGTCCCTGCTCCGGCTCGCCGAGGCGCTGCTGAAGCAGAACGACTGCAAGAAGGCCCAGGGCGTGCTGAAGTACCTGACCGAGTACGACCGCAAGGCGCCCGAGGCGACCCGCGCCAGGGACATGCTCAACGACCTCAAGCGCAAGTGCAAGTAGCGATTACGGAATGAGCTTCGGGATCGCGGTCGCGGGGCCGGGGCCGGCGCCGAGCTGGCCCTTGTCGTTGCGGCCGAAGCACCACAGCCGGGAATCCGCGATCGCGCAGGTGTGGTCGAGGCCGGCAGCGACCGCGGCGACCGTTCCGGTGATGCCCCCCACGGCGTGCGGGGCGAAGCGGTCGATCATGGACTCGTCGCCGGCCTGGCCGTGGAAGTCCGGGCCCCAGCACAAGAGCGCTCCCTCCCGGGCCGCGCAGGTGTGGGAGCCGCCCGCGCCCGCCGACCGGATGTCGCCCGCCGGGAGCGCGGCCGGGCCGGGCCTCGGCTGGTCGTTCGCGCCGCCGTCGCCGAGCTGCGACCGGAACCCGGAACCCCGGCACCAGAGTGCGCCCGCCTCGTCGATCGCGCACGTGTGCGAGTCGCGCGTGGACACGGCCGTCACCTTGCCGATCGGCGTGGCGGACACCTCGGGCGCGACCTCGATCGCCGCGCCGGGCGCGTCCGGGGTGTCCGCACCGTCCCCGCCTCCGCCGCACGCGACCGCGCCGAACGCCCACAGGACCGCGACACGCTTCACGGGTTGCCTCCGAAGACGACCGCGTGGTCGCCGGCCGGGACCCGGATCCACAAGGCCTTCCCGTCGTGGAACCAGCCGGACGCCGCGGACTGGAGCGTCGCGAGGTCGGCGACCTCCGCGAGCGGCGCGTCGTTGTCGGACACCTGGGACGGCTTCGTCGCCTGGCCGACCACCTCGAAGATCGCGCCTTTCCTGAACTCGGTCCCGTCCTTGTAGCCGACCGCGGCCCCCTCGGCCTGGCCGACGACCGCGCCGTCGAACAGCGTGAAGTCCGTCCTCGGCCCCGGGAAGACCCGGACCCAGAGCACGCCCGGGTCGGTCGCGTAGCTGTCGACCTCTGCGGGCCTCGTGGTCGGGGCGATCGTGTCGATGGTCGGCCGCAGCATCGGGACGACCGCTCCCTCCCGCGCGAACAGGGGCAGGACCGGCAGCGGCGCCTCGACCTTCGCGGTCCTGTCCCCATCGTACGTCTTGCCGTCCCACCACGACAGCCACTTCCCCGGCGGGAAAGCCACGTCACGGGACGTGGCGCCGCGTACCATCACCGGCGCGACCAGCAGCGAGTCGCCGAACAGGTATTCGTCGCTCGGGTGGTTCCCCATCTCGGGGTACGCGAGCCCGACCGGCCGCTGGATCGGGCGGCCGTCCTTGCTGATCGCAACCGCGTACGTCTACTCGTACGGGAACAGCCGCAGGTGCAGGCGCGCGTAGTCGCGGTACCAGCCGAGCGACTCCTCGTCGTAGAGCGGCTTCCCCTTCGCCTCGAAGTCCCACGGCATGCTCGAGGAGTCGTTGCCGACCTGCATGCACGACGAGAGCGCGGTCTGCTGGAACCAGCGCACGAACAGCTCCCGGTCGGGCGGCGCCGCGTGGCGGTACCCCCCCGTGTCCGTGCCCAAGAACGGGAAGCCCGACGGCCCGAGCGACAGGCCGTACACGACCGTCGCGGGCAGCCCCCCGACCGAGACGTACTCGGACCCGTCGGGGAGCTTCACCTTCTCCCGGTGCTTCGCGAACGAGGAGTCCGCGTCGCCCGGCCAGATCACGTTGACGTGCGCCTGGTCGCCGTACGTGCTGTTGCGGGCCAGGATGAAGCCGCCGCCGGCCGGCATCGTTTCCGCGTAGACCTTGTGCAGGAACCACTGGTACCCGCGGTGCATCGTGCGCTCGCCGCTGCCGTCGTGGAACGCCCACACGTTCCGCACGCCCCACAGCCCGACCAGCACGTCCTCGCCGTGGTCGATCTTGAAGCCCTCGATGCCCATGTCCGTGTACTTCCGGATCAGGCCCTGCCACCACGCGTAGGCGGCCGGGTTAGTGAAGTCCACGGGGCGGCCCCAGTTGTTGACCAGCAGGCCGTTCGTGGGGGGGTAGAACCCGTTCGCGACCGCGTGATCGTGGAGCGCCTTGGCGTGCACGGTCTTCTCGCCGGGGTAGGGCGCGTGCCAGAGCGCCATCCGGAAGCCGAGCGCGTGGGCCTCGTCGATCATCGCTTGCGGATCCGGGTACTCGAGCGACACGGTCGCCGACGTGTCGGTCGATGCGGTCACGGTGGCCTTCGCCGGGGACAGCCACTCCAGTCCCGCTGGGGGCTGGTGGAGTTCCCGATGGTTCCGGGTCAGCCCCCCGTCCTGTCCGGATCGTACCTGAACAGCGGCCCGCGCACGTGCTCCTTCAGCTCGCGGCCGAAGCGGCGGCGCCAGTCCTCCTGGTACACGTAGCGCTTCACGAGCGCGCGCAGCCAGACCACGTCGTCCATGTTCCAGCGCGTCAGCAGCTCGGGACGCGGGAAGCGGCCGGCCAGCGCGCGGCCGACCCGGCCTTCCGCGTCCGCGTCGCGCGTGCGCACCTCCTCGAACGGCAGGCCCTCGTCCTCGTCGCGCGTGTGCTCGACCCGGGTGATGTTGCGGAGGAAGAACTGCGGGACCCGGTCCTCCATCCGGCCCTCGATCCAGCCGGGACGCTCGATCGTGCGCTGGCGGACCTCGCGCCCCTTCATGGCCTTCGCGGCGCGCAGCAGCCGGCGCGCCCACAGGTAGAGCGGGCGGTCCTCCATCAGGGGCGGGCCGCGGAAGCGCTCGGGCACGACCTGGGCCGCGTAGCGCGACCGGATCCGGGCCGCCGTGCGCTCGATCGGGAGGACGAAGCCGGGCATGGGGCCGGACTCACTTCTTGCCGACGTGGATGTGCTCCTTCTCCGTCTCGATCACCTCCTCCTGGTAGTACTCGGAGGTGGTCTCGGAGTTGATCGTATCGCCCAGCTCCTCGAGGAACTTGGTCAACTCCTTGCACTTCTTGCCCTTCACGCCCTTCACGCCGAAGCTGAAGGTGCCGTCGGGCTTGATGTCGATCTCGATCTCGTGCCCGGCCATGGGGGCCTCCGCGGCGCCGCCGCGCGCCCGTCCCGTCCACGTCGGGGCGGCCCGCGCCGGCATCCACGGCGCGGGCCGAGGGCGCGCGGCGGCGCCCGGCCCCCTTCACCGCCCTAGAACTTCTTCAGCCGAAGGTGGACCGACTGGTCCTCCTTGACCTCCTCGGTCGCGAGCGTGTACCCGC
Source organism: Deltaproteobacteria bacterium (assembly GCA_016875475.1). Taxonomy (GTDB): domain Bacteria; phylum Myxococcota_A; class UBA9042; order DTJE01; family DTJE01; genus VGRB01. The sequence continues at coordinate 4,893 of VGRB01000021.1, read as the reverse complement.
GCTTCTGAAGCTCCTGCTTCACCTTGTGCTGCGCGTACTTCTGCGTCACCAGCCGCACGAACTCCTGCTCCGTGACGCCGCGCGTGACCTCGACCCCCCACCAGTCCGCGACGAACTGCACGCCCTTGGCCGTGATCTTCACGCCGACGTCGTACGTCTTGCTCATGTGGATGACCATGTCCGCCTCGGTCTTCTGCTTCTGGTAGCCGCGGACGTAGCACTTCTCCTCGACCGTCGCCTCGGTGAACGCGTACCCGAGGTCCTTCAGCGCGAGCTTCAGGCACACGATGTCCTTGATCTGGGTCTTGACGCTGGTGAAGTGGGACATTCGGTCTCCTACGCCATCTCGATCCGGCCGCCGTCCTCTTCCTGGACCTGGGCCCCGTCGTCCGGCCGCGACGCGGTGCGGGCGCGGCTCGACGCCCACTCGCGCATCTGGTCGATCTTCTCCTTCATCGTGTAGGACAGCGGGATCATCTCCGACGCGCTGCGCGCGAGCCGCTCGGTCGTCAGGTCCTCCTTGACGTCGAACGCGTCGTACAGCGCCGAGATGACCGCCTGCTCGATCTCCGCGCCCGAGAACCCCTGCGTGCGCGAGATGATCGCCTCGACGTCGAACGCCTCCGGGTCGCGCTGGTGGTCGGACCGGCGGTTCAGCTTCGCCACCTGGATCTTGAAGATGTCGCCGCGCTCCTTCGCGCTCGGCAGGTCCACGAAGAATATCTCGTCGAAGCGCCCCTTCCGGAGCAGCTCGGGGGGCAGCATGGACACGTCGTTCGCGGTCGCGATGACGAACACCTGGCTCTGCTTCTCCTGGAGCCACGTGATGAACGACGCGAACACGCGCGCAGTGGTGCCGGCGTCCGAGTCGCCCGACGACCGGGCGCCCGAGAACCCCTTCTCGATCTCGTCCAGCCACAGGATCGACGGCGCGACCGCCTCCGCGGTCTTGATCGCGCGCCGGAAGTTCTCCTCCGACGACCCGACCAGCGACGAGAAGACCTTGCCCACGTCGAGCCGCAGCAGCGGCATCTGCCACAGGCCGGAAACCGCCTTCGCGGTCAGGGACTTGCCGCACCCCGGGATGCCGATCATCATGATCCCCTTCGGGATCGGCAGCCCGAACGCGCGCGCTGACGGCGAGAACGCGAGCACGCGCTTCTTCAGCCAGTCCTTCAGGACCTCGAGCCCCCCGACGTCGCTCCACTGGGCGTCCGTCTCGAAGAACTCGAGGATCCCGGACTTGCGGATGATGTGCTTCTTCTCGCCGAGGATGGTCTCGATGTCGAAGTCGTGCCTGCGCACGAGCGACTTCGCGAGCACCGCCCGGATCTCGTTCGCGGTCAGCCCGAGCGCCGCCTCGACCACGCGCTGCTTCTGTTCCGGGTCCTTCAGAAGCTTGATGTTCGCGCGCGACTTCATCGGCACGCCGTCGAGCACGTCCTGGACGATGCCGTGGATCTCGTCGGCCATCGGCAGGTCGAAATCGACGACCGCCATGTCCTTCTCGATCTCGAGCGGCGCCTTGAAGATCGCGGACAGCAGGATGATGTGCTTCTTGAACTTCGACGTCTTCGAGAAGCTCCTGCACAGGTCGCGCAGCCGCCGAACGATCGTCGGGTCCGTGAGGTAGGGGTGGAAGTCGCGCAGCACGAAGATCGCGTGGTCCTCCAGGCGGTCGATGTTCTCGAGCGCGCGGACCGGATCCCGGACGTCCTTCGGGAGGGTGTTCCCCTCCTCCTCGAACCCCTCGGTGACGCTCCACACGACGAGCTTGCGGCCGCGGCGCTGACCGATCTCGCGCAGCGTGAACTCGACGCGGTCCTCCTCCGGCGACACCACGTAGACCAGCGGGTACGCCGCCCGGATGAGGTCCTCGATCTCCTGGATGCTCCTGACGCCCGTCCTCAATTGCCCTCCTGTCGTGTGCCCATCCTCGTCTTCAGGGCCTCCGCCTCTCCCGAAACGACCCGCCGCAGGTCCCTCAGGCTCGCCACGGCCTCCTCGACCTCGGCTGCCGGCGAGTCGCCGATCGCCGCTTCGAGGTCCCTCATGCCCGACTGGAGCAGCACGAGGCTGTCGAGCAGCGACTCGACCGCGTCCGCGAGCCCGTGCGGCGCCGCCGGCTGCTCCGTCACGACGGCTGCCTTCGCGGCCTCGGCCCGGGCGGCCTCGGCCCGGGCGGCCTCGATCGCCTTCGCCGCCTCCGCCTTCGCCGCCTCCACGGCCCTGGCCGCGTCGGCCCGCGTCGCCTCCAGCGCCTTCGCGCCGTCCGCGACCTCGCGACGCAATCCCTCGGCGTCGCGGTCCCTCGCCGCCACCGTGTCGGCCAGCGCCTCCGCCTCCCGCACCTTGGCCCGGTACTCCGGGTGGTCCGAGATGTCCTCGCGCTCCAGCCGCTTCGCCTTCGCGGCCTCCTCGAGCTGCCGGATCCGCCCCTCCAGCGCCTCGCGGTCCGCGGCCGCCCCCGCGAGGTCCGCCTTCGCGCTCGACAGGTCCGCCCGGAGCGTGTCCAGCTCGCTGCTCTTCCGGTGGTAGTCGTCGAGCAGCCGCTGCTTCTCCTGCTCCAGGTCCGCGATGCCCACGCCCAGCCGGACCTCGCGCAAGTCGCGCTCCTTCTCCGACAACGTCCGGCGCAACTCCGCGAGCAGGTTCCGGTTCTCCTCGATCACCGCCTCGAGGTTGCGCGCCTTGCGCTCCAGCTCGTGCTGCCGCCCCGAGTCGCTCTGGCAGTACTCCTCGAGCCGCTCGTTCTCCTCGCGCAGGGTCTTCAGGTCGTACTCGCGCGAGTCCAGCTCGCGGCGCAGGCTCTCCGTCTCGCGGTCCTTCTGGGTCAGCCGGACCTTGAGCGCCTTGACCTCCTCGGCCGACTCGACGCCGCGGCCCCGCGACGCCTCGATCTGGGCCTGGAGCGCCCCGGCCTTCTCCCGCAGCTCGAGCACCTCGATCTCGCGGTCCTGGGCCTCGCTCCGGGTCCGCTCCAGCAGCGACGAGACGTGCCGCGACTCCTCGCGGGCCTCCATGTACTTGGTGTGGATGCTCTCGAGGCTCGAGTTCGCCATCGCGGCGCGGCTCTCCGCCTCGCGTGCGTGCCGTTCCGCGTCCGCCAGCACCGCCTTCAGGCGCTTCACCTCGTCGTCCGACGTGGACGACCGGGCCTCCTCGAGCTGCCGCCTCAGGACCGCCACGTCCGCCGAGTCCGACGCGTTCGAGGACAGCCGGCCCTGGAGCGCCTGGACCTCGGCCCGCAGCGCCGCGTTCTCCTTGCGGACGCGCGACAGCTCGCCCATCGCGACCGCATCGGCCACGGGCCGCACGCCGTCCGCTCTCGGCCTCTCCTGCGCGGGCTGGACCGCGGGCGCGGGCGCGGTCGGCGGGAGGGGCGCGGCCGGGGCCGGCCTGCGCGGGGCCTCGGGCGCCCGCGCCGGCTTCTCCGCCTCGCCGTCGCGAAGCGTCCGGTCCGGGACCTCGGGCGCCGGCGCCGGCGCGGGCGCCGCCGTCTTCGCGCGCGCCTCGGTGATCTTCGACCCGACCCGGAAGTGCAGGACCACGTCGCCGCACCGGATCTCGTCGCCGTCCTGGAGGCGGGCGGGCGCGGTCACCTTGCGGCCGTTCAGGAAGGTCCCGTTGACGCTGCCGAGGTCCACGTAATGGAATGAGCCGCCCTCGCACGTGATCCTGCCGTGGTTCCGGCCGACCGAGTGGCTCGGCAGGACCACGTTGCAGGACGGGCTGCGGCCCATCACGATCCCGGCGGCGGTCGCGGGGACCTCGTATCGCCTGAGTTCGCCTTCGGCATCCGTGAATTCGATGCGCGCCATGGGCAGGTATGATATTGCAGGGTTGGCGGGGTGTCCATGAGCGGAACGGACCGGGAGAGGCGCGGTGCGCGATCGGCGGTCGCGGCGAGCGTCGGGCTCCACCTGCTCCTCGGGTCGGGGCTGGTCGCGCTCGCGACGCGGGACGAGCCGCCCCCGGCGCCCCGGGAGATCGTCCCGCTCCGCATCGTCGCCCGCCCCCCCGCGACCGCCGTCTCTCCCGTACCCGAACCCGGGCCCGAGCCCGTACCCGCTTCCGTCCCGGCCCGGTCGAGCCCCGGTGGATTCAGCCGCAGAGACCGCGGAGACCGCAGAGAGGTTCCGGGCCGGGAGCTGGACCGGGGGCGGGCGGCGGGCGCGGGGCCTGTCTCCGTGCCCGTTCCCGCGTCGGGCCCGCCCGGCTCCGCGTCACCCGGCCCCGCAGCGACCGCGGCGCCGTCGCCCGCCCCGCCCGCCTCGCCCGCCCCGCCCGCCTCTCCCTCCCGTGACATCGCGGCGGAGCGCCGGGAGTACGCGCTCGCAGTGCGGAGCGCGATCGTCGCGGCGAGGACGTACCCGGCGCCCGCGCGCAGGACGCGGGCGGAGGGGCGCGTGGTGCTCAGGGTCCGCGTGGACGGCCGCGGCCGGGTCGCCGGCGCGACCATCGAGGAGCGGTCGAGCCACGACCTGCTGGATCGCGCCGCGCTCGCCATGGCGCGCGGGATCCCGTCCCTGCCGCCGCCGCCCGGCGGGCCGATCGACGTCGAGGTGCCGGTCGTCTACTCGCTCCGGGGGCCGCATTGACCCGGACCGCCGCCGCCGTCGCCGCCCTCCTGCTCGCGGCGATCCCCTGCGCGGCGTCCGGCGACGAGGACGAGGCGGCCGCGAAGAAGCTGGCCGACACCGCCTACGACCTCGCGAAGGCCGGGCGCTGGGACGACGCGATCGACCTCTACCTGAAGGCGCACGAGCTTTCGCCGAAGCCGGCGTTCCTCTACAACGTCGCGAGGTGCCACGAGAAGAAGGGCGACGCGGCGGCGGCGCGCGACGGGTACGTGCGCTTCCTGGACTCGGGGGGCGCCGCGGACCTGCGGGG
>VGRB01000020.1 GCA_016875475.1 Deltaproteobacteria bacterium | reverse complement strand
ATGGTCGGCGCACTGGTGTCGCTGTACCTGGCCGGCGCGCCGTTCGGGTTCATGGCGTTCCTCGGGTGCGCGAGCCTGATCGGCGTGATCGTCAGCCACGTGATCGTGCTGTTCGACTTCATCGAGACCGCCCGCGAGGAGGGCGTCCCGCTGCGGCAGGCCCTGGCCGACGCGGGCATCGTGCGGCTGCGCCCGGTGCTGATCACCGTGGCCGCGACCGTGTTCGGGCTCGTCCCCCTGGCGATCCACGGCGGCCCGCTCTGGGAGCCGATGTGCTACGCCCAGATCGGCGGCCTGACCGTTGCCACGGTCGTCACGCTGCTGCTGGTGCCGGTGCTCTACGCGGTGTTCGTGCTGGACCTGCGGATCGTGCGGTGGGAGGCGCCCGAGGCCCCCACGCCGCCGGAACGCCCGCCCGCCCCGGTCGCCGAGGCGTAGGGGGCGCGTAGTAGCCGGCCTCCGCAGAGCTCGCCATCCGGGCGGCGGGCGGGGATCAAGCGCGTGCGGAGCACCCGCCGGGTTGCCAACGGTCCGGACGTCAGGTAATCTAACGTCATGAACGTTAGAGAACGCAACGACCTGCTTGCACTCGGCAATTTCGAGGCGCCAGGGCTGTTTCCCCGCCTCGAGGCCCTCGCGCTTCAGCCGCGGCAGTTCAGGGTGGACTTCGGACTGCCCGCACTCCCGGACGAGCCCGGGCTCATCGTGATCCGGGGCCCCAGGCAGTACGGCAAGAGCACGTGGCTGGAGTCGTCGCTGCGGGAATCGACGGTCCGCGCGGGACCTGGGACGGCGTACCATCTGAACGGCGACGAGGTGACCGGCGCCGACGGGCTCGCCCGGGAGATTCGCGAGCTGGTGCCGCTGTTCGCCCGCGGTCGCGGGCCGCGGCGCCTGTTCATCGACGAGATCACCGCGGTCGCCGGCTGGGAGCGCGCTCTGAAGGTCCTTCTGGACGAGGGAGTCCTGAGGGACGTGCTGGTGGTCACGACCGGCTCGAAGGCCACGGACCTCCGGCGCGGGGCCGAGCGCCTGCCCGGGCGCAAGGGCCGGCTCGCGCGCACGGCCTGGCTGTTCACGCCGGTCGCGTTTGCCGAGTTCCGGCGTGTGGCCGGCCCGGACCTCGGCGACTCGTGCCTGCCGGCGTACCTGCTGGCGGGGGGGAGCCCGGTCGCCTGCGCCGAGGTGGCCGGCACGGGCCGCCTGCCGGAGTACGTCGCGGAGACGACCCGCGACTGGGTACACGGCGAGATCGCGGCATCGGGCCGATCGCGCGCCTCGCTCCAGGCCGTGATGTCCTGCCTGGAGCGGTTCGGCGGGACCCCCGTGGGCCAGGCGAAGCTCGCGAGGGAGGCCGGGCTCGCGAACAACACCGTGGCTGCCGGGTACCTGGAACTGCTGGCCGACCTGATGGTCGCAGGCTTCTCACCCGCCTGGGACGAGTCCCGTCGCGTCGCCGTGGCCCGGCGTCCCGCGAAGTTCCCGTTCGTCAACCTCCTCGCGGCCATGTGCTGGGACCCGGTCCGGCCCCGCTCCGTAGCCGAGGTCGAGGCCGCACCGCCCGAGCACCACGGGCGGTGGCTGGAGTGGCTGGTCGCGCAGGAGCTGTGGCGGCGCGCGGCCATCCGCGGCGAGCAGATGCCGGAGGTGCTGCCCCACTGGCGGTCCGGGGAGCGCGAGATCGACTTCGTCCGGCCCGAGGCCGGCTCTCCTCGCGGTCCGGCCGACGTCTTCGTCGAGGTGAAGCGCGGCCGGGCGCGGCCGTTCGAGTATGCCTGGTTCCCGGAGGTCTTTCCCCGGGGCTCCCTGCGGGTCGTCGGCCGCGACGCCTTCCAGGCTGGGCCCGTTCGCGGAATACCGATCGAGGACTTCCTGGAGGATCCGGAGTCCGATCTCCCCTGACAGGCGTGAACCGGGGCTGCCGGTACCTCCTCCCGCCGCGCCCCGCGCAGCCGGCGATCGATATTCTCGCTGACCCTGTGTGACCCTGTGATACCCGTCCGGCGCTCTCGTGCGCCCTCGCGAAACCCATCCGCGGATGCGCCCAACCGAACCCGGCGCCGAGTCGCCGGAGCGCTACGCCGAGGCGGTACCCGCGACGGCCGGGGTGCTCTTCTTCGTCAGCAGCGACACGATCACGAGCACCGCGAACCCGAGCGGGATCGTCACGATCGCCGGCTGGCTGAACGGGACGATCGCGGTGGTCGGGTCGATGCCGTAGACGTCCTTGTACGCCTGCGCGCTCAGGAGGATCCAGCCGAGCGAGGACAGCATGCCGACGGTGATGGCGGCCGTGATGCCCTGCTTGGTCGTGCCCCTCCAGAAGAGCAGCATCGCGAGCGCCGGCAGGTTCGCCGAGGCCGCGATGTTGAACGCCCACCCGACCAGGAAGTTCACGTTCATCTTCGCGAACAGGATGCCGAGGACCATGGCGAGACAGCCGACGCACGCGGCCGCGATCTTGGCGGACCGGACCTTCTTGACGTCGTCCATCGGGATCTTGAGGAAGTTGGTCATCAGGTCGTGCGCGACCGCGCCGGACGCGGCCATGATGAGCCCGGACACCGTGCCGAGGACCGTGGTGAACGCGACGGCCGACAGCACGGCGAAGAGGAACGAGTTGAAGCTCTTCGCCAGCAGCGGCGCCGACATGTTCGAGTCGGTCACGTCGAGCGTGCCGGACGTCATGGCGCCGAGGCCGAGGTAGAGGGTCAGGATGTAGAAGACGCCGATGGCCGCGATCCCGACGACGGTGCTCTTGCGCGCGCTCACCTGGTCCTTGACGGTGTAGTAGCGGATCAGGATGTGGGGGAGCGAGGCGGTGCCGCAGAACAGCGCGAGCATGAGCGACAGGAAGTCGAGCTTGTCCGAGAACTTCTCGGACTTGACCTTCGAGAAGGTCGGGCTCGAGCCCGGGGCCATGAACGCCTTGCCCTCGGTGGGCTTCTGGAAGTAGACCGTGGTCGTCGTGCCCTCGGCGTCGACGATCTTCTGGTTCCCCCACAGGATCACCTCGGAGTCCTGCATGGTCGTGAAGAACTCGAACGGGCCGACCGGGCCCGTCTCCTTCACGCCGCCCGGAAGCTTCGAGGCGTAGCCCACGGGGACGAGGTCGCCCTGGCCCTCGCCCTTGCCGCGCGGCAGGCCGTTGGCCAGCTTGGAGCCGTCCTTCAGCACGGTCAGGGTCTGGGTCTCGGACAGCGTGTCGCCCGCCTCCTTCTTCCAGACCTTCACGATGCCCTTGTCGTCGCGCACGCGCACGAACGGCTTGTCGGCCCAGGCGCCCTCCGCCGGGAGCACCTGGACGCCGGGCGCGCCGGTGACCTCGGCCACGGGCACTCCGGCGCGCATCTGGCGGCTGCCTTCCTTGTCCGCGGTGCTGAAGCCGCGCATCAGGAGGAGGACCGTGATGAACAGGCACAGGCAGACGAGCAGAGACCCCTTGATGAACTGCACCCACGTGGTGGAGACCATGCCGGCCGTGACGACGATCAGGGTGACGACCGTGCCGACGACCAGCACGCCGACGTAGTGGGGGAACCCGAGCAGCGGCTGGATCAGCGCGCCCGCGCCCACCATCTGGGGGATCAGGTAGAAGCAGCTCACCACCAGCGTGCTGATGGCCGCCGCCAGCTTGATGCCGCGGGAGTTGAACCGGTTGTCGAGCGCGTCCGCGAACGTGTAGCGGCCCAGACGCTTCAGCGGCTCCGCCACGATGAAGAGCGCCACGATCCAGCCGGCCAGGTAGCCGATGGAGTAGAGGAACCCGTCGTAGCCGAAGAAGGCGATCATGCCGCAGATGCCGAGGAACGACGCTGCGGACAGGTAGTCGCCGGCGAAGGCGATGCCGTTGACGAACCACGGGATGTGGCCGCCCGCCGCGAAGTAGCCCTTGGCGGACTTGGCCTTCGCGCCCAGGTAGAAGCTGATGGCGAGGACCGTGCCCGCGAAGAACAGGAACACCAGGACCGCGGTAATGGAGGTCTCGTGAATCATTTCGCACCCCCGTCGCCGGGCTTGCGGCTGAGCTTCTGGTAGAGCAACGCGAGCATGATCGCGACGACGATCAGGGCGAAGCCGTACAGGACGGACATGTTCACGCCGCCGAGCCACGGGCTCCCGATCACCTCCGGCCAGAAGGCGGACATCGCCATGAAGCCGCCGTAGAAGGCGACGTAGGCGATGAAGAGATACACGCCGAGCCGCGTGTTGTACCGGACGATGGCCTCGTCTTCCTCCTCCTGCGGAGCGCCCGGCTTGAAGTCAAGTCCACCCATCTGTTCTCCTCCTCGCGTTGGGGTCTTCGGCTGCGAACCGGCCCGTGAAAGCAGCCCCCCATTTAGCAGGCTCGAAAAAGGATGACAAGCGTCAATCAGGCCGCAGATCGGTGATGTGACAGATCCGGTCCGGAAAGCCGGACCGGGATGCGTTTCCCCGGCTGCGAGGCTCCCCGATTTGCCGGGCGCCCTGCGGCGTGGATAATGGACGAGGCCGGATTGCCCCCGTGCGAGGTCCCATGCGCGAGACGACGCGGGTCGACTTCCACTGCCACTCGAGCCTGAGCGACGGCTTCTACGACCCGCCCCAGCTCGTGGCATTGCTGGCCGGCGCGCACGTCCGCTACGCGGCCCTGACCGACCACGACACGACCGCCGGCCTCGCCGCGTTCACCGATGCCTGCGCGCGTCACGGGATCGCGTGCATCTCCGGCGTGGAGATGAGCGTCGGCGATGACCGGGACCTGCTCCACCTGCTGGCCTACGGCTTCGATCCCGGCAACGCCGCCCTCCAGGAGGAGCTGGCGCGGACCCGGGCACGGCGCGCCGGCGGGGGCGGCGCCGACCCGGCGGGGCGACCGGGCCACGCGGAGATCGGACCGCTCGTCCCCGCGCCGGAGGGACCGGACGAGCGGTCCTGGGTCCGCCAGCTGGCTCGCGCGATCCGGCTGGTCCACGACGCGGGCGGCCGGGCCTTCCTGGCGCACCCCCTGGGGCTGGTCCAGGACGCGGAAGCGCTGGACGCGGTGCTGGAGCAGGCGCGCTCGGTCGGCCTCGACGGGGTGGAGGCCTACTACTGGCGGCACTCGGACATCGAGCGGCGGACGCTCCAGGACCTGGCGGGGAAGCACGGGCTGGTCGTGTGCGGCGGGTCCGACTACCACGGGCCGGAGCGGGCCGGGCCGCTCAAGCCGGGGATCGACCTCCCCGGTTCGCTCTGGAAGTCGTTCCGCGACGCGGTCATCGCGTCGAGCCCGGCGCGCGCGCGCGAGCCGGCCCCGCGGCACGCGACGCCCTCGGCAGGCGAGGGCGCCGGGGCCTTCGTCCTGCGGATCGTGGTGCCGGCGCTGCTGGGGATCGTCCTGTTCGTGGCGGCCATCTTCGCGATCCTGCTGCCCGAGACGGAGCGCCAGCTCCTCGAGCGGAAGCGCGAGACCATCCGCGAGCTGACCCGGTCCGCCTGGAGCGTGCTCGAGGAGTACCAACGGCTCGAGCAGGCCGGCGATTTGACTCGCGAGCAGGCCCGGCACGAGGCGGTCGAGCGGATCCGCGGGATGCGGTACGGGCCGGAACGCAAGGACTACTTCTGGCTGACCGACCAGCACCCGCGGATGATCATGCACCCCTACCGGACCGACCTGGAAGGGCAGGACCTCTCGACCTACTCGGACCCGAACGGGGTGCTCCTGTTCGTGGAGTTCGCGCGGCAGGTGCGCGAGTCGAAGGAAGGATACCTCCAGTACGTCTGGCAGTGGAAGGACGACCCGGCGCGCCTGGCGCCCAAGGAGTCGTACGTCAAGGGTTTCGAGCCCTGGGGCTGGATCATCGGGACGGGCCTCTACGTCGAGGACGTCCGAACCGAGATCGGGCGCCTGTCGTCGCGCTTCGTCAGCATCTCGGTCATGATCTCGGCCGCCGTCATGGTGCTGCTGCTCGTCATGCTCCAGCAGAGCCTCCGGCTCGAACGTCGCCGGCGGGCCACGGCGCGTGCGCTCGGCGAGTCGTACGAGAAGTACCGCGCGCTGGTGGAGGCATCGACCGCCGCGACGCTGCTGGTCATCGACCACCGGTGCACGACCGCGAACGTCGTGGCGCAGGAGATGCTCGGGTACACGCCCGGCGAGTTCGCCCTCCTCGACATCGTCGATCTGGTCGAGCCGCCGCCGCCCGGCGCGGACCCCGGCCGGGACGCGCTCGCCCGGCTGCTCGACGGCCAGGACGTCCCGGTGCCGTTCGAGGCGCGCCTGCGCCGCAAGGACGGCGGGACGCGCGAAGTCGTGCTGACGTCGTCGCGCGTGTCGTTCGCCGGCCGCGAGGGGCTGATCGTGAACGCGCGCGACGTGAGCCGGCAGGAGCAGATCGAGGAGGCGCTCGACGTGACGCGCGGGCGCTTCAAGGCGCTCACGGGCAACCTGGACTTCGGTGTCTTCCATGCGGACATGTCCGAGGGCGGACGCCTGCTCGACCTGAACGAGGCCGGCCGGCGGATCTTCGGCCTGGCGGCGGAGGGCGAGCTGCCCAGGGCCAGCCTCGTCGAGCTCTTCGCCGACCCGGAGGACGGGGTGTCGTTCCTGCGGGCGCTGCGCGACCTGGGCTCGGTGCGCCGGCGGGTCGTGTGGATGAACCGCGCGGACGGCGAGACCGTGCTCGTCTCGCTGTCCGCGACGCTCGCGCGGTACGGCGTCCGTCACCGGGACTTCTGCGACGGCCTCGTCGAGGACGTGACGGAACGCAAGCGCGCCGAGGCGGACCGCGAGAGCGTGATCGCCGAGTTGCAGTCGTCGCTGCTCTTCCTGAACGAGCCGCTGGCGCACTGCGTCATCGACCTTCCCGCGTGCGGCCTCGGCGACACGATCGAGTCGGTGGCTGCCCGCATGACCCGGGAGGGCCGCGACGCGGTCGCCGTGACGGGAGAGGGCGGGGCCGTCATCGGCATCGTCTCGGACCGGGACTTCCGCGAGCGCGTGCTGGTTGCGAAGCGGGATCCGCGGCGTCCGATCCACGAGATCATGAGCGCGCCGGTCGTGTCGATCCCGCAGCGGGCGCTGGTCTACGAGGCGCTCCTCCTGATGCAGGAGCGGTCGATCCTCCACCTGGCCGTCCGGGACGAGCAGGATCGGGTGGTCAGCCTGGTGAGGGCGAAGGACCTGGTGCGCTTCGACCGCTATTCCGCCTCGGTGCTCACGGCCCAGCTCCGCAAGGCCGGGAGCGCGGAGGAGCTGGCCGCGGGCCGGCGGCGCCTGCCGGTGCTGGTGAAGGGGCTCATCGACAGCGGGACGAACATCCGAGCCGTGACGAGGGTCACGACGACGGTGTCGGACGCGATCGTGGAGCGGCTGATCGCGCTCGCCTGCGCCGAGGTCGGGCAGCCGCCGGTGCCGTTCGCGTTCCTCGCCCTGGGGAGCGAGGGCCGCGGCGAGCAGACGCTCGTGACCGACCAGGACAACGCCATCGTGTTCGCGGACACGGACCCGGGCAGCGTCGAGTCGCACCGGGCATGGTTCGTCCGGCTCGGAACGCTCGTCTGCGACGGGCTGAACACGGCAGGCTACGCGTGGTGCAACGGCGGGCTGATGGCGAAGAACCCGCGCTGGACGCAGCCGCTGTCGTCATGGAAGCGCACGTTCGAGCAATGGGTCGCGACGTGCGGGCCGCAGGAGCTGATCGACGTCAACAAGTTCTTCGACTTCCGTTGCGTGCAGGGGGACCAGGACCTGGTGACGGACCTGCGCGCGCACGTCGAGCGGGCGGTACGGGCGGACGCCTCGTTCCTGAAGTTCTTCGCGCAGAACGCGCTGATCCAGAAGCCGCCCGTCGGGGTGTTCGGGCAGGTGCAGGCGGGGAGCGGGCGGACCCGTCCCGGCACGATCGACCTGAAGTTCGTCCAGATGCTGATCGTGGGCTTCGCGCGCCTCTACGCCCTGAGGCACGGGATCCGCGAGACGAACACGGCGGATCGCCTGCACCGGCTGCACGAGCTGGGTTGCACCGGCACCAAGCAGCATCGTGAAACGACGCAGGCGTACGAGTTCCTGATGCGCCTGCGGCTCGCGCACCAGGCGCGGGCCATGACGCACGACCAGTTGCCGGACAACGACATCGACCCCGGCGAGCTGACCCAGATCGAGCAGAAGATGCTGAAGCAGATCCTGGCGCAAATCGTGGGGATGCAGGCCAGGATATCGCACGACTTCGGGCTGGTTTCCTGAGGCGGGGCGGGGACGGGACCATCCGCGCGCCCGCCCCGCGTGAACGGGGCAGGCGCGGGGGATCGCACCTACTTCCCCATGTCGTCGATCAGGCGCTGCACCACGCTCGGGTCGGCCAGCGTCGTCACGTCGCCGAGCTGGTCCGTCTGCTTCTCCGCGACCTTGCGCAGGATGCGGCGCATGATCTTGCCGGACCGGGTCTTCGGCAGGCCGGGCGCCCAGTGGATCACGTCGGGGGACGCGATCGGGCCGATCTCCTTGCGGACGTGGGCGACCAGCTCCTTCTTGAGGTTGTCGTCGTAGTACTTGTCCGAGAACTCGCCCTTCAGCGTGACGTAGGCGTAGATGCCCTGGCCCTTGATCTCGTGCGGGAACCCGACGACCGCGGCCTCGGCCACGGCGGGGTGCGACACGAGCGCGCTCTCGACCTCGGCCGTGCCCATGCGGTGGCCGGACACGTTGATGACGTCGTCCACGCGGCCGGTGATCCAGTAGTAGCCGTCCTCGTCGCGGCGCGCGCCGTCGCCGGTGAAGTACCAGCCCTTGAACATGCTGAAGTACGTGTCCTCGTAGCGCTGGTGATCGCCGTAGATGGTCCGGGTCTGGGACGGCCACGGCTGCTTGATCGCGAGGATGCCGGTCACGACCTCGCCCGGCTTGTCGATCACGTTGCCCTGCTCGTCGAGGATGGCCGGGACCACCCCGAAGAACGGCAGCGTCGCCGAGCCCGGCTTCGTGGGGATGACGCCCGGGATCGGGGTGATCAGGATGCCGCCGGTCTCGGTCTGCCACCACGTGTCCACGATCGGGCAGCGCTCGTCGCCGACGTTCGTGTGGTACCAGCGCCACGCCTCGGGGTTGATCGGCTCGCCGACCGTGCCGAGCAGGCGGAGCGTGGACCGCTTCGTCTTCTTGACCCAGGACTCGCCCTCCTTCATCAGGGCGCGGATCGCCGTCGGGGCGGTGTAGAACTGGTTCACGCCCCACTTGTCCACCACCTGCCAGAACCGGTCCGGCTCCGGGTAGGTCGGGACGCCCTCGAACATGATGGTCTGCGCGCCGTTCTGGAGCGGCCCGTAGACGATGTAGGAGTGGCCGGTGACCCAGCCGATGTCGGCCGTGCACCAATAGACGTCGCCGTCCTGGTAGTCGAAGATGTACTTGTGGGTGATGGCGGTGAAGACCATGTAGCCGCCGACCGAGTGGACCGCGCCCTTCGGCTTGCCCGTCGAGCCGGAGGTGTAGAGCACGAAGAGGACGTCCTCGGCGTCCATCCACTCGCACTCGCAGACCGGGGACGCGCTCGCCATGGCCTCGTGCCACCACTGGTCGCGGCCGGCGACCATGGGCGTCTCGAGCCCTTCCACGCGGTTCACGACCACGCAGTGCTCGACCGTGTGGCCCTCGGCCAGGCAGCCGGCCATAGCCTTGTCCGCGTTGTCCTTCAGGCCCACGGGCTTCTTGCCGCGGTAGGAGCCGTTCGCGGTCAGCAGGACCGTGCACTTCGAGTCGAGGATGCGGTCCTTGAGCGAGTCGGGGGAGAAGCCGCCGAACACGATGCTGTGGACCGCGCCGATGCGGGCGCAGGCGAGCATCGCGAAGGCCAGCTCCGGGATCATCGGCATGTAGATCGACACGCGGTCGCCCTTCTTCACGCCGATGGACTTCAGCACGTTCGCGAACTTGCAGACCTCCTCGTGGACCTGCTTGTACGTGAACTCGCGCTGCTCGGAGGGGTCGTTGCCCTCCCAGATGATCGCGCGCTGGTCGCCGCGGGTCGCGAGGTGGGGGTCCAGGGCGTTGTACGTGATGTTCGTCTTGCCGCCGATGAACCAGTTGATCTTCACCGGGCCCTTGCGGGTGTCGTAGTTGTAGTCCCAGACCTTGTCCCACTTCTTGTGCCAGTAGAAGCCGCTCGCGACCTCGCCCCAGAAGCCCTCGGGGTCGGCGATGGAGCGGTCGTACATCTCCTTGTACTCGGCGAAGCTCTTCAGGTTCGCCTTCGCGGCGAACGACGCGGGCGGAAAGTACTTCCCGTTGTCCAGCTTGACCTGCTCACTCATCGTTTCCTGCTCCTCTCAGTCCCCGTTGCGCGCAACGGAGAGCCTACCGCCCGGGGGGGCGGACCCAGAGACATGCGGCGGCGGTCCCGCCAACGACCGCCCGTCGCTATCACGGCAGGCATCGCGGAGTCAACGGCCGAGTTGATCGCGGATTGACGCGGGTCGGGTTCAGGTCGGATCGGGCGGCTTCCGGCCGGGCCGGCGCCGGTGCGGGCAAGGGCGCTCCCCGTGGACCTTCCCCGGTCGATGACGTGTCACGTCGCCGATCCAGGTCGTGACGTCGTCGCCGGTCCCGCCGGTCCGAGCATCGCGCGGGGCCGGCGGCGGGGTCAACGGGCGGGCGACCGGGCGTGCGGGCGGCCGGGCGGGCGGGCGATGTCCGGGCGAGGAGCAGGCGAGGAGCGGGCGAGGTCCCGCCGAAGTTATCCTCCAGCCGTTCGGCTGACCAAACCCTCGCGACCCGCGAGGCCCTGTCAAGCCACCGTCACGCAAGACGATCGCGGTACTCGTTGCACGCCCGGACCAGGGATGGCGGAGCTGTCGGCCGTAGGTCATGAGCATCGCACATCGTCTTCAGCAAGCGAACTGCAGGCTCGCAGTCCCGCTCCGACGCGAGTCGGGCGTACTGCTGCTTCTCGTCGACGTCCTTGCCGAGCAGGTACTGAAGCCAAGTCTCGATGTTCCGCGCTGGGATCGCGTGGATGATCGACTCATCGGGCTGACGTGCGGGGAGGTCGGCATCGACGAGCGCACGGCTCAACTGTGCCTCCCGCTTTCCTTGTGTGTCCTCATCGATCGCGACAACAAGGGCGCGGGCGACGTACGGCGCGCTCCGAAGGTTCCTGACCTCCGCCGCGTAGTGCTCACGCACCCATTGCTCCGCGCAGCCCCGACCCTTGGGGCTCTTCTCGACGCGGATCGACCTCTTGTTCCAGCCAGCCGCGACGAAGAACCGCCGGAGGAATGCCTCGTGCTGGCGGTCCTCGCAGAGGAGAATCAACTGGGCTCTGCGCCGACTCATCGCTCCCAACCCCGAGCAATGACTTCCGACAGCTTCGCGCCACCCTCGGGTACCGCCTCCGCAAGCGATCGAACCTTGATGACTCCGCTGACTTCCTGCTCCAGGAGGATGCCGCGGTCGGCCCCCACGTAGTCGACCACCTCCGGGTGGTGTGAACAGAGAACCGCTTGGCGCACCTCGCTGCCGCATGCGTCCACCAAGCCGATCAGCCAGGGCTGAATCTCCGCGAGCGCCAAGTAGTTGTCGGGTTCGTCGATCAGAAGCGTGTACCCCTCGCTCGCCGTCATTTGCGTGAGCGCGTTCAGCGCCAGGAGGGCTCGCTGACCGTCCGAGACCTCGTCAAGTCGAAGTTCGTAACGGGACTTGCCCTCGCCAAAGACCAGCATGAATGCCCGCGCCTCACTCCCAACGCGCTCCAAGCGGATATTCTGAAATCCCTCGATTACTTCCCGCATCGTCTCCAGGTAGGCGGGCGCTGAGTCCTGGTGCTCCTGGATCACGTGACGATACCAGGAAGCGAAGTTCGACGGTGCGCGTTGCAACACGGAATCCTCCGACGAGGATTCCGCCGTGAACGCACGCGGATAGAAGCCACAGACCAGGACCTTGCGCATGAACTCGAGGAATCGCGTGAGCCGCAGGTTGTCCTTGCCCGGGAAGACCCTGGCCAGCGCCGATTCCGCCCAACTCGCCGGGAAGATCGGCCCGGCCGAATGGTTGTCCCGAAACAGGTGGACCTCGCCCTCACTGAACCCGAACAAGGGCTTCCCCTCTGACGTGAGGCGTTCCGTCTTCACTCTCGCCTTCCGGCTGGCCAGATCATGCTCGACCTCGAGTCTGTACTCGAACGGCTCCGAGTCCAAGGCAACGTCCAACTCGAACACCTGGATGTTCCGGTCCTGCCAGCGCGTGCGGGACGACGGCGGGAACACGTCGAGGACCTTGGCCGTTCCGCCCAGGAAGTCCCGAAGCGCGAACACCACGTCCAGGACCGAGGACTTCCCTGCACCATTGGTGCCGAGTAGCAGCGCGAACTCAGACAACGGGAGGTCGAAGTTGACCATCCTCCGGTAGTTGTCAATGTAGACTCGCCTGATCATTCCGAGATCCTCCAACCGCCGCAGCACCAGACCCCGAGCGGCCCGGTAGCACGCGGGTGCGCCGCTGTCAAATCCGCGCTCGAAAAGCCCCCGCCACCTCTCCCTGTCGCCCGCTCCCCCTGCGCGACAACGGCAGCGTCCTGAGGAGCGAGTCGGCAGGCTGGACGGCAAGGCGCGGAAGCACTAGCATTGCATGCGGATCCCTCGGAGTCCACGGTGGGCGGCGTGCCTCGGGACCTGGAGTGGCTGTTCTGGGACAGCGACCCGTCCGGGCTCGACCTCGATGCCCACGCCGCGCACATCCTGCCGCGGGTGATCGAGTTCGGCGGCCTCGCCGAGGTCCGCTGGCTGCTCTCGGCCTACGGCCCGGAGAGGATACACGGATTCCTGCGTGAGCGGGGGCATCCGGAGTTGAGCGACCGCACGCTCGCGTTCTGGCGCGCGTTCTTCCATGCGGGGGACGAGACATGGGCGAGCCCGCCGGCCTGGCGGAAGGACAGCTCCGCACCCTGGATCGACTGAGCCGCGTCCCGGAGCTGGGGGGGTTCTACCTGGGAGGCGGGAGCGCGGTATCCCATCACCTTCATCACAGGCGGTCCCTGGACCTGGACCTGTTCGGCGCGGCGGTCGCCGACCTGGAGCCCGTGCGCGCGGCCATGGTCTCCGCGCTCGGGGACGTCAGGGTGGTTGCGGCCGGGCCGGCGGTCCTGCGCCTCGTCGTCGAGGCGACCCCGGTGGACGTCGTGCGATACGCCTATCCGCCTCTCGAGCCCCCCGCACCCGGGCCCGGCGGCTTTCCTGTAGCGGGCCTCCGGGACCTCGCGGCGATGAAGCTGGCGGCGGTCGCCCGGCGGGGTACGCGGCGCGACTTCTGGGACCTGTTCGCCATGGTGTCGTCCGGCCTCGGGCTCGGGACTGCGGCTTCTGCGTACGCGAGCCGCTACGGGCTGTCCGAACCCGACCTCTACCACGTCGCAAGGGCGCTCACGTGGTTCGCGGACGCAGAGGCGGATCCGGTTCTTCCGGCTGGACTCACGCCCGAGGTCTGGCAGCGGATCCGGGCGTTCTTCGAGGCCGAGGCACCCCGGCTCCTCCTGCCGTGATCCGCCTCGCCGACGGTCGTCCGCGCCGGCGGCGGCGGGCGCGGACCGGCAGGACCAGTCCCTCCGCGCCGCAACACGCTTTTGTCAACCCCGGGCACGCTTTCTCGTACGCTCGTCAATTCGCCGTACGATCCATCGTTGACCGGCCCCGGCGGCGGACCCAGGATTCGCGCGGAAGCCGCGGCGCGGGCGGTGCCGGTGAGCGGGCCCCGCCACGGCGCGACGCGTCGCACGAGGTGTCACGATGAAGTCGATCGTCATCGCTTCCGCCCGGCGGAACAGCGGGAAGACCTCCCTGGTGATCGGGCTGGCGAAAGCGCTCGGCGTCCCCTGCGGGTACGTCAAGCCGTTCGGCGACCGCATGCTCTGCCGCAAGAAGCGGCTGTGGGACTACGACGCGGCGCTGGTGTCGCACGTGCTCGGCCTGCCGGACAGCGGCGAGACCGCGACGATCGGCTTCGAGCGCGCGAAGCTCCGCCTCATGTACACGGCCGGCGAGCTGTCGTCGAAGGTGGCCGAGGCGGCGCGCGCGGCCGGCGCGGGCAGGGATGCGCTGCTCGTCGAGGGCGGCTCGGACCTCGCGCACGGCGTGTCGGTCGGGCTCGACGCGCTCTCCGTGGCGCGCGCGCTCGGCGCGCGGCTGGTGGTCGTGGCCGCGGGAAGCGACGACGCGGTCGTGGACGACGTCGCGTTCCTGAAGCAGCACGTCGGCATGGCCGGCGTGGACTTCGCGGGCGTGATCGTCAACAAGGTCCAGGACCTGGACGACTTCAAGGCCTCCCGGCTCGACGAGATCAACCGGATGGGGGTCAGGGTCCTGGGCGTGCTGCCGCACGTGCCCGAGCTGGCGCAGGTGTCGGTCCGCTACGTGGCCGACGCGCTGTTCGCGCGCGTGGTGGCCGGCGAGCAGGGCTTGGACGCGCGGGTCAAGACGGTGTTCGTCGGCGCCATGTCCGCGGACGCCGCGATGCGCTACCCCGCCTTCCAGAAGGCGGGCAAGCTGATCATCACGTCCGGCGACCGGTCCGACATCGTCCTCGCCGCGCTCGATGGCAACACCGCGGCCGTGGTGCTCGCGCACAACATCCTGCCGCCGCCGAACATCATCTCCAGGGCGTCCGAGCGCGGGATCCCGCTGCTGCTCGTGCCGTCCGACACCTTCCAGACCGCGAAGCAGGTCGACGACATGGAGCCGCTGATCACGCGCGAGGAGACCGACAAGGTCGCGATCCTCGGCGACCTCGTCGCGAAGCACGTGGACGTCGCGGCGCTCTGATCTCCTCTTCCCATTTGGCGACGCTTCCGGTAATCGTTCGCGGGGCACGCCACGGGGACGGGACCATGGTGCACGATGCGATCGCGGTCGTCGACTTCGGGGGCCAGTACGCGCACCTGATCGCGACCAAGGTCCGCCGACTGAACGTCCTGGCGGAGATCCGGCAGCCGGAGGACCCGATCGAGCGGTTCCTCCCGTACAAGGGGATCATCCTGTCGGGGAGCCCGAGCCTGTCGTCGCACGGCGAGGACTCGGACTACACCAAGGCGATCTACGACCTCGACGTCCCGATCTTGGGCTTCTGCTTCGGCCACCAGGAGATGGCGAAGCACTACGGCGGGCGCGTGGTCCACGGCGGCCGCGAGTGGGGCCGCGCGGACATGACGATCCGGCGGCCGGACCACCCGCTGTTCCGCGGATGCGACCCGGTCGAGCCGGTCTGGATGAGCCACTTCGACAGCGTGGTCGAGGTCGGGCCCGACTTCGAGGAGCTGGGCTCGAGCCGCCTCGGCGCGGGGACGGAGCACCGGTTCGCGGCCATCGGGTCCGACCGCCTCCGCCGCTACGGCTTCCAGTACCACGCCGAGGTGGACGACACGGTCCACGGCGACCTGATGATCCGCAACTTCGTCCTGGACCTGTGCGGCTGCGCGCCGTCCTGGACCATGGAGCGCTACCTCGCGGAGCAGGTCGAGCGCGTGCGCGCGCAGGTGGGCGACCGGTCCGTGTTCCTGCTGGCGTCCGGCGGGGTCGACTCCACGGTCGCGGCGAAGGTGCTCGCGTCCGCCATCGGCCCGGATCGCCTGCACCTGCTCCACGTGGACAACGGCCTGATGCGCAAGGACGAGAGCCGGAACGTCCTGGAGCTGCTGGCCGACCTCGGCCTCGGCGCGAACCTGCACTTCGTCGATGCGGGCGACGACTTCCTGGCCGCGCTCGCGGGGCTGACGGACCCGGAGAGGAAGCGGCGCGCGATCGGCGACACGTTCGTCGCCGTGTTCGAGCGCGAGGCGCGGCGCCTCGGCATCGAGGGCCACCTGCTCGGCCAGGGCACGATCTACCCGGACACGATCGAGACCGGCGGAACGAAGCGCGCGGACACGATCAAGACGCACCACAACCGCGTGCCGATCATCGAGAAGATGATCGCGGAAGGGAAGGTCGTGGAGCCGCTCGCGGACCTGTACAAGGTCGAGGTGCGCGAGCTGGCCGGCACGCTCGGAATACCGCGCGAGGCGGTCTGGCGCCACCCGTTCCCCGGCCCTGGCCTGGGCGTGCGCCTGCTGTGCTCGACCGGCGTCGCGGACGACGTGACCGCGCTCTCGGCGCCGGTCGCGGCCGCGGCGGCGCGCTTCGGCCTCGACGCCCGGCCGCTGCCCATCCGATCCGTGGGCGTCAAGGCGGACCTGAGGTCCTACGAGCACCCGGTCGTGCTCTCGGGCGGGGCCGACTGGGCGTGCCTGACCGAGGCCGCCGGCACGCTGCTCAAGGAGGTGCCGGGCATCAACCGCTGCGTCTGGAGCCTCGGCGACCCGCCGATCCGTACCGCGCGGCCGCTCGCCGCGACGATGACGCGCGACCGCCTGGACCTCCTGCGCGAGGCCGACCACCTCGTCATGGAGGGCCTGCGCCGCCACGGGGTCTGCGACGCGATCTGGCAGTGCCCGACCGTGCTGGTCCCGCTGGAGATCGACGGGCAGGGGACCGAGGTCGTGATCGTCCGCCCGATCCACAGCGAGCGGGCCATGACCGCGACCCCGGCCCGCCTGCCGGACGCGCTCGTCGCGGAGCTGCACGCGGCGCTCCGTGCCCTGCCCGGGGTCGGCGCCGTGTTCCTGGACGTCACGACCAAGCCGCCGGGCACGATCGAGTGGGAGTGAGCCTCGGGGGGGGCTACCGTGCCACCCCGAACCTCAACCCGGTCAGCGCGGTGTCGCTCGGCAGGTAGCGCCCCCGATCCGGCCCGCCCCCGGTAGCGACCGCGGCGTCGCGCGCGTACGTCGCGAACCACGCGAGCACCGGGACGATGCGGACCTCGACCGACACGGCCGCGAGCAGGCGGTCGGGGTCGGCGAAGTCGGAGGCGGTCTCGAAGCCCTTCATGGCGATCATCGCCGCGGCGCGCACGCGGTCGATCGCGACGGTCGCGTCCGCGCGGAAGGCGCTCGCCCGGCCGTCGCGGTCGAGGTCGAGCCGTGCCGCGCATCGCACGCCTCCCGCCCACTCGAAGGACGCCCCCGCCATCATGCCCCACCGGTCGGAGTCGAGCCGATCGAGCAGCGCGGCCTGGGGCTCGCCGCGGAGGTCGTAGCGGTCGATCGCGTAGGCGGCGTCGAAGTACCCGGCCACGTTGCCGGACCAGAGCCGCCGCCACTCGCCCGCGAGGCCGAACCGGAACCGCTTCGCGGGCACGAAGGATAGGTCGATCCCAGCGTGGACGCCGCTCGCGTCCACCAGGGACACGTACGCGACGTAGGGCGTGACCTCGGCCTCGCGCGACCTGACGACCGGCCAGCGGAGGTCGGCCGCCGCGGCCCACACCTTCGCGTCGCGCGTCTCGGGCAGGCCCGCCGGTCCGATCGCGACCGGGCCGGGCGCGCCGCCGGGCAGCGCGGGAGGCGCGCGGACGTACGATTCCGGGGCCGCGACGTCTCCCGCGAACGTGCCCCCCAGCTCCAGGCGGCCGAAGAACCCCCCCGGCTGGATCGGGTCGAACGGCCGCAGGTACAGCCGGCCGGCCGCGACCGCCGGCGCGATGACCGAGTCCACGAAGGCGTCGCCCCCGGCCGGGCCCGCGTGGACCGCGAGCGTCGCGCCGGTCCGCCAGTGGTCCGGGTCGAGGGTGGAGCGGAAGCCGGACACGACCGCCCCGGTGCCGAGCGTCAGGTCCGCGATCGTGCCGAGCCGCGCCGCGACGAGGTCGCCGGGATTGCCGGGGCTGCCGGGGCTGCCTGGGCTGCCGGGGTCGCCCCACGCCACCTCGCCCACGATGCGGCCGAAGTCGGCGGGCTCGTCCCAGTCCGCGCGTCGCAGGCCGGTCCGGTCGAAGCGCATCGGCGCGCCCAGGGCGGCCCGGAACCGCGACCAGCGCAGCACGCCGAACGCGTCGAAGCCGCCCGCCCACTCCCGGTGGATCGCGCCGCCGAGGCCGGACACCAGGGCCTCCATCTCGACGCGGTCGCCGTCGTCCCGGTCCGCGCGCGCGCTGGCCGGGAGGACGGCGACTAGGAGCGCGACGGCTGCGGCCGGGAGGCGCATGGAGGCATGCTACCACCGGTCCGCGACCCGGGCCGAGAGCGTGCTACCACGCCGCCGGCAACGGGGCGCCGACGCAGCCCGGAGGCTCAGGTCGACTTCTCCGAGACGACGCGCGTGCGGGAGATGAGGAAGCTGGTCCGCGGGTTCGTCGACGAGGAGGTGATCCCGCTCGAGCAGGGGCTCCGGCGCGACGGGTTCGTCGCGATGCTGCCGAGGCTGCTCGCGGCCCGCGAACGGGCGAAGCAGACCGGTCTGTTCGCGGCGCACGTGCCGGAGGAGTTCGTGATGTAGCACGGCACGCCCGAACAGAAGGCGCGCTGGCTCCTGCCGCTCGTCCGCGGCGAGATCCGCAGCACGTTCACCATGACCGAGCCGGAGTACCCGGGCTCGAACCCGACCTGGATGGGCACGACCGCGACCGAGGACGCCGGCGAATGGGTGATCCGCGGCCACAAGTGGTTCGCGACCGGCGCGGACGGGGCCGCGTTCGCCATCTGCATGGCCGTGACCGACCCGGACGCGCCGGAGCCGCACGCGCGGGCGAGCATGATCGTCGTGCCCGCCGGCACCCCGGGGTACGACGTGATCGGGAACCTGTCGGTCATGGGGGATCGCGGCGGCGACTGGGCGAGCCACGGCGAGGTCGCGTACCACGGCGCGCGCGTGCCGCTCGCGAACCTGCTCGGGCCGCGGGGCCGCGGCATCGTCATCGCGCAGCAGCGGCTCGGGCCCGGCCGCATGCATCACTGCATGCGGTGGATCGGGGTCTGCGAGCGGGCCTTCGACATCATGTGCCGGCACGCGGCGACGAGGCAGATCGCGCCCGGCAAGCCGCTCGGCACGCGGCAGATCGTGCAGCAGTGGATCGCGGAGAGCCGCGCCGAGATCCACGCGGCCCGGCTGATCGTCCTGCGCGCGGCGTGGCGGATCGAGAACGAGGGCCTCTACGCGGCCCGCGAGGAGATATCGATCATCAGGCTGACGGTCGCGCGGACGCTCCAGCGCGTGCTCGACCGGGCGATCCAGTGCCTGGGCGGGCTCGGGATGACCGACGACACCCCGCTCGCGTTCTGGTACGCCCACGAGCGCGGCGCGCGAATCCACGACGGAGCGGACGAGGTCCACATCGACGCGATCGCCCGGCGAATCCTGAAAAGCCATGGAATGACAAGGGGGTAGGGACGGACCGGGGACTACTGCCCCCCCGGCTTGTTCGACAGCACGTTCATCCCGCCCGCGTATGCGTACGACACGGCCGCGTCGAACCCGTACGCCAGGACCGCGAACGCCTGGGCGGACTCGAAGTGGCGCACGCCGTCCACCACGGGGACGTAGGCGTACTCGTACTTGCCGGAGCCGAACGGGGTGAAGGTCTCCTTCACCGGGCTGCCGTCGAGCGTGATCCCGATGTTGGCGGGCCGGACCAGGGTCACCCAGTCCTCGGCGTACTTGTCGGGGACCAGGATCGTGTAGTCCTTGCGGTACTGGTAGACCGCGGGGACGATCAGCATCGACGGGTCGCCGTTGCCCGCGTACGTGCAGCCCTGGCTCAGCATGTACTGGGCCACTGCGATCGGGCCCGTCCCCGTGACCTCGAACGCGCCTGGCGCGTAGAACCGCTTGTACCGGCCCTTGTCGAGCTTGAGGCCGTTCACGCCGGGAATCGGCGGGTCGGTCTGGATCTGGACCCCGTCCTCGCCGGCCATGACGAGCCACCAGTCCGCGTCCTGGGTCCCGCCGCGCGGGTTGAACTTCACCGCGTGGTACTCCTTGCCCCAGGCGTGCAGCGGGATGAGCTGCTCCTCCACGTGGTCGCAGCAGCAGCAGCTCGTGAATGCCTCGTCGGTCAGCACAGCGCACTCCATGCCGCCGAAGGCCGCGACCGGCTTGGACGCCTCGATGATCGTGCCCGTGACGTCGAACACGGCGGCGGACAGCCCCTCGGCGTGGGCCGTCTCGAGGTTCAGGACCTCGTACTGCTTGAGGTTGAAGCTCTCGCCCTTGCCCGCGAGGATGGCCGGGACCCCGTCGCCCGCGGCGATCGGGCTCCCGGCCCTCGAGATCGTCACCTGGGTGTCGCCCTCGGTCACGGCCACGATGGTGACGTAGCCCGGCCGGTCGTCCTCCTTGAAGCCGAACTCCGGCATCTCGGGCATGTAGGACCCGGGGAAGGATATCGCGATGTACTCCTTGCCGAGCGCGTTCACCGGCAGCAGCAGGGAGCCGTCGTTGCTCGCGACGCCCACGTTGTTCAAGGGGTTGAACTGGTACGCGGTGATCGGGTGGGTCGCGGTGACCCGGACCGATTTCTTGTTGATGCCGGAGGCGTCCTGGCTCATCACGGGCATCGTGTAGGTGCGCATCTCGCCCGCCGGGACGAGCTTGTCCGCCTGTGGGATCTCGATCGTCACCTTCGGGTCCTGGGTCTCGAAGGTGACCCAGACCGCGCTCGTGCCGGGGTTGCCGACCACGATGGCGTGCTTGATCAGGTCGGCGCGGGGGGAGATCGCCATGCCCTTGAGGTCCATGTTGTGCAGGTCCACGCTCCAGTACTCGCAGCCCAGGTACGAGGATATCTTGACCTCGGACTCGCACATGTTGCGGCACTGGCCGCCGATGCACATGAGCCCCTCGTGGCACTCCCTGGGGTCGTCGTACCCGCTCCCGTCGTCCTTGCACGTCTGGTAGCGCTTGTCGTCCGCGCAGATGCCGAAGCCGGGCGTGCAGACGACCGTCCTGCACTCGCCGTTCAGGACGCACCGGGTCCCCTCGGGGCACGGCTCCGGCACGTAGCCCAGCCCCGACGGGTCGCACTTCGCGGCCGCGTCGAACGCGAAGCAGCCGTTCACGGTCCCTGGATCGCACGACACATGGGGCACGCACACCCCCGCAAGGCAGATGTCGCCGTCGATGCAGACCGAGTCGAGGACCCAGTGCCCGAACGCGCACTTCTGCACGGAGGTCATCGTCCCGCAGCGGTGCGGGTCCTCCGGGCCGCACGACGCGTCCTCCGGCCACGCCTCGAAGGGGTAGTCGAACTCCGGCCCCGGGTCGTCCGCCGTCGTCTCGTATCCGGGCACGTCCATCAGCTCCACGGACCAGTCGAGGTCGTCGGACTGGGCCTTCGCGCCGCCCCCGCACGCCGCGGCGGCCGCAAGGCACGACGCGACCGCGAGCGCGAGCAGCGGAAAGGGCCTGCGGCACGATTCGCACCGGGTCATGAGTCGTCTCCCGCGTTCGGGTCCAGAAGGAGCTGGGAGAGCCCGAGTCGGGCCTCCGGCGCGAGTATCCGCTTTCGGGTGCCCGGGGGTCAAATGCGCGGGCGACCTCCTCCGGCGCGAAGTGCGGTCGGGGGGGGCAGGTGGCGGTCATGAATGGAAAATAATATTGCAATAACGGACGGCGCCCGGCAAGATCCGCTCCGGGCCCGGCGGAGGGGTGTCCTCCATGCTCAGGTCGATCCTGGCGGTGCTGGCCGCGATGGCGGTTGCGGGGTGCAGGGGCGAGGCCGCGAAGCCCGCGGCGCCGGTCGCGTCACCCGAGGCGGCGCGGCCCGCGGCGCCGGCCCTGCGGAAGCTCAAGGTCGCGATCGCGATCCCGTCGTACGTGCACGCGGTCGCCTGGATCGCGAAGTCGAAGGGGTTCTTCGAAAAACGCGGAATCGACGCCGAGGTCGTGACCACCGGCGGGTCGGCCGACGCGATGAAGGGGCTCCTGTCGAACGACATCGGGATCGCGCTCGCGGGCGGCGACTCGGCGGTCAAGGCGAACCTCGCCGGGGCGGACCTCGTGGTGTTCGGGACCGTGGTGAACCGCCACTACCACCGGCTCGTCGTGCGCCAGGGCATCGACGGGCCGGAGGACCTGCGCGGGAAGAGCCTGGGCGTGCCGGTGCTCGGCGGCCCGCAGGACTTCCTGACGTACGTGCTCTGCCGGAAGTGGGGCCTGGAGTACGGGAAGGACGTGGCGATCAAGGTGCTCGGGAAGGAGATCGCCCGCCTGCCCGCGGTCCAGCGGGGCGACGTGGACGGACTGACCGCGGCCGCCCCTCGCTCGACGGTCGAGAAGCTCGGCCTGAAGATCCTGGCCGACCCGCGCACATGGGACGAGCCAGCGCCCTACATGATGATGGTCGCGCGGCGGCCGTTCCTGAAGGACAACGACGCGCTCGTGGCCGACTTCGTCCGGGCGATCGCGGACGCCGAGGCCTTCTACATGACGAACCCGGACGAGGCGCTCGCGGTCGCGTTCGACAAGCTCGGTCCCGGCGAGGGCGACCCCAGGGAGAACTACGCCGAGGGCGGGCCGCTGATGTTCGCGGTCCCCCCCGCGCCGGACGTCGCGGCCATGCGCGTGGCCGTGGACTACATCGCGACCGCCCCCGACCTCGCCGAGAAGGCGCGCGCGTTCGACCTTCCGGGTATGATCGACGGGGCGCTCGTCGCTCGGCTCGCCGCCGAGGGCGCCTTCGGGCAGGTCGCCGCCGCGCGCGCGGAGTTGGCCGCGCGCCTGAAGCCCCCTACCGGGGAGGCTGCGGCCGCGGGTGCGCCCGCGCCGGCTGCGGCGGCCCCGGGCAGGTGACGTTGGGCTCGCTCCGACATCGCGTCCTCGCCGCGCTCTCATTCGTCGTCGTGCTCGGGGTATGGGAAGCGTCCTGCCGCCTCGGCTGGGTCAGCCCGGTGCTCCTGTCCTCGCCGTCCGCGATCCTGGCCGAGGCCCGGACGAGCCTCCTGTCGGGCCGCTGGAACGATGACCTCGCGATGACGCTCTCCGCGTTCGCCCTGGGCTTCGCCGTGGCCACGGTCGCGGGCACGCTCGCCGGGGTCGCGATGGGCGTGTCGAAGACGCTGTACCACCTCGTGGACCCCTACGTGGTGGCGATGAACGCGCTCCCCAAGGTGGTGCTCTGCCCGCTCGTGATGCTGTGGTTCGGGACCGGGATGTCCGCCCGCGTGTTCCTGGGGGCCGTGATGGCGGCCTTCCCGATCATCGCGTCCACGGTGACCGGCGTCCAGTCGATCGACCGGGACCACGTGCTGCTCGTGCGCGCCTGCCGGGGCAGCCGCTGGGTGGTGTTCAAGGACGTGCTGCTGCCGTCGATCGCCCCGTTCGTGCTGTCGGGGATGCGGGTCGGCGTGAACTACACGATGGTCGGCGTGCTGGTGGTCGAGTTCTTCGCGTCGTCGAGCGGGGTCGGGTACCGGCTG
Organism: Deltaproteobacteria bacterium; assembly: GCA_016875475.1. Taxonomy (GTDB): domain Bacteria; phylum Myxococcota_A; class UBA9042; order DTJE01; family DTJE01; genus VGRB01. The sequence goes on along the minus strand of VGRB01000020.1, from coordinate 2,698 downwards.
AACGCGTACAGCCAGAACTTCCAGGGCGAACAGTTCTTCGTCCTGCTGTTCCTGGTGGTCGCGTTCGTGCTCGCGCTCTCGGGCGCGATCCGGCTCGCGGAGGTCCGGCTTGGAGGCTGGCGCAACTCGGCGTTCCGATAGCGGGAACGAGCCCGCGACCGCGTCCGGGGCCGCCGCTCCGGCCGTGCGCGTGCGCGCGCTCCGGAAGCGCTTCGCGGTCAGCGCCGGGGGGGACCTCGCGGTCCTCGACGGCATCGACCTCGACGCGCGGCGGTGCGAGTTCGTGTCCGTGATCGGACCGTCCGGGTGCGGCAAGACCACGCTCCTCCAGGTGATCGCCGGCCTCCAGGCGGAGGACTCCGGCACGGTCGAGGTGGACCGGGACCACGTCGCGCTCGTGTTCCAGCGGCCGATCCTGCTCCCGTGGCGCACCGTGCTGCGCAACGTGACCTTCGGGCTCGAGTGCCGCGGCCGGCGCGCGCGCGAGGTGCGCGACGAGGCCATGGACCTGCTCGGGAAGATGGGCCTGGCCGACTTCGCCCGGTTCATGCCCCACGAGCTGTCGCGCGGCATGGCCCAGCGGGTGGACCTCGCGCGCGCCCTGCTGCTGCGGCCTCGCGTGCTGCTGATGGACGAGCCGTTCGCGTCGCTCGACGTCGAGACGCGCGAGGCCATGCACCGCGAGCTGCTGCTCCGCTGGGAGGAGCAGGGTCTCACCGTCGTGTTCGTGTCCCACACGGTCGAGGAGGTCGCGGCCCTGTCCGACCGCGTCGTGTTCCTGACCGCCAAGCCCGCGCGCGTGGCCCGCGAGGTCGAGGTCGGCCTCCCGCGCCCCCGCGGCGCCGACGCCGAGGCCCGCGTCGCCCTGGTCCGGCGCGCCGAGGAGCTGCGCACGTTCCTGGTGTGACCTGTCTCGCGCGCTCCCGCCTACAGGTGACCCGCCCAGGCGGCCGCGACCGCGACCGCGGCCTGCGCCATGGTCGCGAAGAACGCGGGGTCGAGGCCGGCCGCGACGTCGCCGGAGGTGTGGTTCGTGGGCTGGCGGGGCCATGCGAACATGCCGGCCGCGCAGAAGCCTTCCGCCCGGAAGGACCGGTTGTCCGAGGCGCTCTCCGACCCGAACCCGGAATCGACCGGCACGACCGCGGGCGCGAAGGCGAGGACGGCCTCGAACCCGGCGCCGCCGAAGTCGGGGTGGCCCGGGTCCGTGATGAACCAGACGTGCCTGCCCATGGCCTCGGTCGGCGCGCCGACCATGTCCACGTTCAGCGCGCAGGCGAGGTCCTCGCCCGCGGACCCGAGCGAGTCCGCGTAGCGGGCGGACCCGAGCAGCCCGACCTCCTCGCCGTCCACGAGCACGAGGCGCACGGAACGGCGGAGCGCGGGCGCGCCCGGGGCCGTCAGCAGCGAGGCTACCTCCAGCACGATCGCGGTCCCGCTCCCGTTGTCGTTCGCGCCGGGCGCCGGATCGACCGCCGCGTCCCACCCGGCCTCGTAGGCGCCGGTCGAGTCCCAGTGCGCGACCACGACGACGGGCGCCAGGGACGCGTCCGTGCCCGGGACCTCCGCGACGAGGTTCACGAGGTCGCGCCCCCCGTCCCGCCACTCCTGCCGCGTCACGGCGAGGCCCAGGGCGGCAAGCTCGGCCTCGAGGAAGTCCGCCGCGACGGCGTGGTCCGGGTGGCCGGGCGCGCGCGATGCGATCGTCCGCGGCCCGCCCGGCGCCTGCTGCCACGGCGACGCGCCCGACAGCACGGACACCCGCGCCATCAGGCGGACCCCGTCCACGGCCGCGACCAGTGCCGCCACGTCCGTCTCGGTCCCGTCGACGAGCCCCGGCCGCGGCACCTGCCGCACGAAGGCGGACGGCACGCACGACCCGATGCAGGTGTAGTCCGGCGCCCGGCAGTCCGCGTCGGAGGCGCAGGTCCGCGCGCACAGGGGCGGGGACGGCACCCCCTCGATCGCGAAGCAGGCCGCGGCGGGACCGCAGGCGCCCGCCTCCGCCGGGTCGCACGGGCCGGAGCAGTACCCCCCGGCGAACCCCGCGAACAGCGCGTCCGTGATGCAGGCGCCGCCCGGGCAGCCCTCCTCGGCCGTGCACGCGGCCCCGAAAGGAGGGAACTCCGCAGGCGCGTCCGCGGTGGCGACTTCGGCCACCACGTCCGGAACGACGGCTTCGGCGACCGCGTCCGGCGCCGCCTCGGGCGACACGTCGGCGGTCGGGCCGGGCGGCGGGGACGAGGTCCCGCAGGCCGCGATGACGATCAGCACGGCAGGCAGGCGCTTCATCGACCGTCCCCCCCTGCTCCGTACATCGTGCCCGTCTCGCCGGACACGATGCGGACGGCGAGCCGGCGCGGCAGCAGCTGCAGGAACTCCGCGGCCACCACGGCGGCGGGGCCGTAGCGGGTCCGGAACGCCGCGGGTTCGAGGCGGCGCATGCTCCCCCCGGGGCTGCGGAGCCGGGGCGGATCTTCGCGGAAGAGGGAGGGGGAAGTCCAGGGCGGAGTGGGCGGGCTCGGGCTCGGGTTCGGGGACGGGAATACTACGTGCCGCGCCGGTCGATCTGGACGAATGTGCGGCCGACCGGACCGGTGTAGACCTGCCGCGGCCGGGCGATCCTGGCCTGCGGGTCGTCGTGGTTCTCCTTCCACTGGGCGATCCAGCCGGGCAGGCGGCCGATGGCGAACATTTT
>VGRB01000019.1 GCA_016875475.1 Deltaproteobacteria bacterium | reverse complement strand
GGTGGATCTCGGCCCTGCGGAGCGAGGCGATCCGGAAGCTCGTGGACGGGGAGGCTCTCCAACTCCCGCTCTTCGACAAGGTGAACCTGGCCGAGATCAAGTCGCCCGATTTCCCGAAAGAGCGGCTCGTTGCGTGCTTCAATCCGCTGCTGGCCGCGGACCGGCACCGGAAGCGGCGGCCGGGGGAGGGGCCGGCGGCGGATCGTCCGCCCGCGGCTCGGCGGCGGTCGGGACGGCGGGCACTCCCGGCGGGACGGCCGGGGCCGGGTCTCCCGCGAGCCCCGCGACGACCGCGAGCGCGGCCGCGGCCAGGACGCCGGCCGCGACGGCCCACGGGAGCCGGGGCGGCCGCCGGGGCGCGGCCCGGTCGGGGAGGATCCGCGTCCCGCTCTCCTCGGGGCGCCCGGAGCCGGGCGCGGACCCGGCGAGCGCGAACGGGAAGGGCGCGTGGCGCCGCGATTCACCACCCCGCCTTGTGCACCGACCCGACCGCCCGGCCCGACGGGTCGGCGGCGACCGCGGTCAGGGACGGGTCCCACGCGAGCGCCTCGGGCGTGGAGCAGGCCACGGACGGGACGCTCGGAACGCACGCCGCGGCGGACGACAGGGGGAAGTGCTCCTCGAAGATGCGGCGGTACAGGTAGGCCTCGCGCGTGGCGGGCGGGTTGACCGGGAAGCGGGCCGCGGCGTCCGCGAGCCGGCGATCGGAGACCTCCCGCTCGGCGTGCGCGCGCAGGGAATCGATCCACGAGTAGCCGACGCCGTCCGAGAACTGCTCCTTCTGGCGCCAGGCGACGGACGCGGGCAGCAGGTCGGAGAACGCCTCGCGCAACACGTGCTTCTCGATCCGGCCCGGCCGCGGCCGCTTGATCTCGGGGTCCATGGACATGGCGACGTCCAGGAACTCCTTGTCGAGGAACGGGACCCGCGCCTCGACGCCCCAGGCGGCCATCGCCTTGTTCGCGCGCAGGCAGTCGTACCAGTGCAGGCGGCCGAGCTTGCGCACGGTCTCCTCGTGGAACGCGCGCGCGTCCGGTGCCTTGTGGAAGTACAGGTATCCCCCGAACGCCTCGTCCGCGCCCTCGCCCGACAGGACCATCTTGATGCCCATCGCACGAATCCGGCGCGCCAGCAGGTACATCGGGGTGGACGCGCGCACGGTCGTCACGTCGTACGACTCGATGTGGCGGATCACGTCGGGCAGGGCGTCGAGGCCCTCGCGCACCGTGAAGCGGAACTCGTGGTGGACCGTGCCGACGTGCGCCGCGGCCTCGCGCGCGGCCGCGAGGTCGGGCGAGCCATCGAGCCCGATCGCGAACGAGTGCAGGCGCGGCCACCACGCGGGGCTGCGGCCGTCGTCCTCGACCCGGTCCGGCGCGAAGCCGCGCGCGACCGCGGTGACGATGGACGAGTCGAGCCCGCCCGACAGCAGCACGCCGTACGGGACGTCCGACATGAGCTGGCGCCGGACCGCGGCCGAGAGCGCCTCGCGAATGAGGGCCGGGTCGGACGGGCCGCCGGCGACCGCGTCGTACCGCTCCCACGGGCGCCGGTACCAGCGGGTCGGCTCGCCGTCGGGCCCGAGCCACAGGTGCCCGGGGGGGAACTCCGCCACGGTCTCGCAGACCGGAACCAGCGCCTTCATCTCGGACGCCACGTGGAGGTTCCCGGCGCTGTCGCGGCCCGTGTACAGCGGGCAGATCCCCATGTGGTCGCGCGCGACGAGCCAGCGGTCGCGCTCCGCGTCGTACAGCACGAACGCGAAGATCCCGCTGAGATCGTCGAGGAAGTCCGGGCCCTTCTCGGCGTAGAGCGCGAGGATGACCTCGCAGTCCGACGCGGTCCGGAAGCGGTAGCCGCCCGTCAGCCCGCGCTCGAGGTCGCGGTGGTTGTAGATCTCGCCGTTGACCGCGAGGACGTGGGTGCCCACCTCGTTGACCAGCGGCTGGGCGCCGTTCAGCAGGTCCACGATCGCGAGCCGCTCGTGCGCGAGGATCGCGCGGTCGCAGTCCCACACGCCGGACCAGTCCGGGCCGCGGTGCCGCTGGAGGCGGGACAACTCGAGCGCGCGCCGCCGCAGCGCCGCCGGGTCCGACCGGATGTCGAGGATCGCCAGGACCGAGCACACGGTCGGGCCTCCGCTTCGCCGGACGGGCCATTGTTGCGGTTCCGCGCCGGGCCTGCAAGCGGACCGGCCGCGCGAGGCCGGGTCAGGCGAGGACGCCGCGCAGCACGGTCACGGCGGCCCCCCCCAGGATCGCGCGGTCGCCTTCGAGCCGCACGCGAACGACGCCGCCGCGCGCGGACGCCTGGAACGCGACGAACGAGGTGCGGCCGAGGCGGGGCGCCCAGTGGCACGCGAGCGCGCAGTGGGCGGACCCGGTGACCGGGTCCTCGTCCACGCCGTCGTTCGGCGCGAAGAAGCGGGAGACGAAGTCGTGCCCGGGCGGTCCCGGCGCAGCGGTCACGATGACGCCGCGCCCGCCGACCGCGGCGAGGCGGCGCATGTCCGGGCAAAGCGCGCGCACGTCCGCCTCCGAGGCGACCTCGACCAGCCAGTCGAAGCGGCTGCGCCCCGCGAACCGGGGCTCGGGCACCGCGAGTCCCTCGAGCAGGCCCGCCGGCGGCGCGGCCGCCTCGACCGGGGTCGCCGGGAAGTCCATCTCGATTCCGCCCCCCTCCGCCCGGGACGCGACGAGCAGGCCGCTCTTCGAGTGGAAGCGGAGGGGCCGGTCCGGCGCGGCGGCGCGCGCCTCCTCCCAGATCACGTGCGCGGACGCGAGCGTGGCGTGCCCGCACAGGGTCTCCTCGACGGTCGGGGTGAACCAGCGGAGCCGCCAGTCGTCCGGTCCGGCGGCCGCGTCGCGGTGGACGAACGCGGTCTCGGACAGGGACATCTCGCGGGCCACGAGCTGCATCCACTCCGGGTCCGCGGGTCCCGGCAGGACGCACACCGCGGCCGGGTTCCCGGCGAACGGCCGGTCCGTGAAGGCGTCCACGACGACGACGGGCAGCGGGGCGTTCACGGGCACGGCGCGCCTCCTCGACGGGGCCGGGTGATTGTAGCCCGCTGCGTGCAGGGCGTTCCGCGCGCAGGGCGCTCCTTGACACCCCATGGACCGCGGTCTACCGTACGCCCCGCGCCCCGAGCGGAGCCGGATCGCTTGCGCCGTCGCATCGCAACGCTGCTCGCCGTCCTCGCCGCCCTCGCCGCGCTCGCGGCCCCCGCCGCCGGCCAGGTGACCCCGCGCGCGGATATGGGGGTCACGCTGACCGAGGGGACCGGCGTCCTCGAGCTGGACCTGTCGATCGGGCTCAACGCCGGCGCGCCCGGCAAGACCCTGGCGCTCGGCACGTCGCTCGCGGCGGACCGCTACTCGGGCCTGTCCGTGTCGTACGGGGTGCTGCCGGAGCTGGAGCTGGGCGCCGCGGGCGCCTACACGTGGAGCCGGAACGACGTGATCGGCGTCCACCCGAGGCGGCCGAACTGGCCCCGCCTCGCCGGCACGGACGAGCGCACGCTCGGCCCGTTCCACGTCTACGCGAAGTACCGCGTGATGCCGTTCCTCGCGCTCGAGGGCGGGCTCGTGGTCCCGGGCACCCACATGTCGAACGACCGGGTCGCGATCCAGGTCGGGCTCCCGTTCCGGCACACGGTCATCCCGGGCGTGCTCGCGGTGCACGCGCGCCCCGACCTGCTGCTCGGCTTCACCAAGCCCGGCTGGTCCGCCGGCACGGACGTGCAGGTCTCGATCTACGTGGACGCGGGCGTGACCGCGAACTTCCTGCCGGAGCTGTGGGCGGACGTGTCCCTCGGATACGGCCGGGCGCTCGACCCGACCGCGGCGACGCTGAACGGCAGGCTCGGGACCGGCGGGCTCCCCGAGGACGGGTTCCTGCCCGTGTCCGTCACGCTCGGCTACGCCGTCATCCCGGCCCTGGAGTTCTTCGCGGGTTTCACGCTGACCAACCTGCTGCCCATCAACGGGACCTCGTCCACGGACGGCCGCGCCCTCACCCTCGGCATGGCCCTGCACTTCTAGACCCGTACACGAGCCCGGACCCGCTCTTCCCGGCCATGGACGCCGGTCTCCGGAGGCGATATACGGGGCGCGCCTCCGGCCGAAGGAGGGCGCCATGGAGGGGCCACGCTCGCGCACCCCGTTCGCACTCGCGATCGCACTCGCGTTCGCGATCGCCGCGACCGTCGCCTCGGCGGGCTGCAAGGAGCCCCCTCCCCCGCCGGGCCCTCCGCCGTTCTCGGTCAAGGACGCCGCCGCGAAGCTCGCGTCCGTCTCGCTCGACGACGCCTTCTTCACGACGCTCGACGAGCTGAAGACGCGCGCCGGGTCCGACCCGGAGGCCGCGTCCGTCTGGGCCCGGTCCGCGCTGGCCGGGCTCGGGGCCGTGCTGTCCGGCGGGCACCACGCGGGACAGCGGCTGATCGGGGCTGACCCCAGGGACGTCAAGGCCGTGGGGGCGTTCCTCGGCCGCGTCGCGGCGGAGGCGAGGAAGTCGCCGGCCGGCGCGCAGCTCGCGGCGGCCGCGTCCGCGCTCGCGGGGTCGCTCGGCACTGGCGGCGTGTCGGACCTGTCCGCCACGATCGCGCTCGCGAGGGGCGACTCGGAGGGCGCGGCCGCGGTCCGGCTCGTGCTTGCGAGGGTCCTGCTCGACGGGCTCCGGCAGGCGGCGGACATGCCCGAGACGGACCGGGGGCCGGAGCTGCTGAAGCGCGTCCAGGGGCTGCCGAGCGCGCCGACCCTGTCCCCGGCCGGGACGGCGTTCCCGGCGACGCTCCAGGTGCTGGCCGACCTCCTCGCGAGGGGCGCCGGCAAGGACGCGGGGCTCGCGAAGGCGTTCGAGAAATGCGCCGGCGACGCCGCGAGCGCCTTCGGCGGCCGGGTGTTCCCCCTGCCGGTCGGCCTCGGGCTCGACCCGACGGCGCGCGCGAACGCGAACGGGCTCGCGGGCGGGTACCTGCCGCTCGCGACCCTGACCGTGAAGAAGGAAGGGCTGTTCGCCGGCGCGCGGCCCGTGTTCGCGTGGGAAGGAGGCAAGGCGTCGGATCGCACCGCGGGCCTGGGGTGGCCGGGAACGCAGGCGGTCGCGGCGGCGGACCTGGAAGACCCGAAGGGCCCGAAGGAGGCGGCGGTGGCCGCGGTCAAGGCGGCGGTCGAGAAGGCGGCCGGCGTGGTCGGGCCGATCGAGGCGACGGCGTTCAAGGCGCTCGCCGGAAAGGGGCCGCTGAACGCGGACCGCAAGGCGCGGAAGGCCGTGCTGGTCGCGTCCGATCCGGACGTGCCCGCGGCAATCCTCGGGGCGTCGCTCGCGGCCGCGACCGCGGCCGACCACGGGGACCTGCGGCTGGTGCAGCCGGGCGTGATCGGCGCGCAGATGCCCGTCGTCCATCGCAGGGTGCCCGAGGTCGAGGGGATCGAGAAGCCCTCGGCGAAGCGCGTGATCGTGGTCGTCACGCCGCAGGGGTGCGACGTCCATGCGCCGGGCAAGGCGGCCGAGAAGCTCCCGGTCGCGGGGTGGCCCGAGGGCGCGAAGGTCGTGCAGGATCAGAAGAAGTTCTTCAAGCTGTCGGTCCCCTGGGCCGCGGGAAAGGGGTTCTCGGGCGTGCTCGGCAAGGCGGTCGCGGCGGTGCGCGAGCGGACCGGGGCCGCGCCCTGGGTGGACGTGGTCGTGCGCGCGAAGGACGTCACGGCCGCGGCGGTGCTCGACGCGGTCGCCGAGATCGAGGCGCCGGGCGCCCCGACCTTCCCGCATCTCGCAGCGTACTTCGGCGGCGCGGAGTGCCCGGCGGGCCGCGAGTGCCTCGCCGCGGTGCCGATCCTGTTCTCGGACGCGGCCGTGCCGAAGCCGAAGGAGCCCGAGGCCGTGGTCAAGGAGACGCGGCCGGCCGGGTTCTGCGACAAGGGCGCGGTCCAGAAGATTGTCCTGGGCCGGTCGGGTGCGTACCGGTCGTGCTACGAGGTCGAGCTGCAGCGGCGGCCGGACATCGCCGGGCGCGTGGAGCTGCGGTTCACGATCGAGCCGGACGGGTCGGTGTCGGGCGTGACGGTGAGCGCGTCCGACCTCGCCAACAAGAACGTGGAGTCCTGCCTGGTCAGGCAGGTCTCCGGGCTGAAGTTCCCGAAGCCGGACGGCGGGATCTGCGTGATCCGGTGGCCGTTCAAGTTCCAGCCGGGGGGATAGTGCGCAAGGCGGGCCGCGGATGCGGCCTCGAGGGGGTGCGATGCTGTCGGTTTCCGCTTACGACATCGTGGTCTTCGACATGGAGGACGCGCTGGTCGATCGCCGGTCCTCGGAATGCGCGGCGATCAGCCGGGCGATCGACTCGTACCTGACGGTCCTGCTGGGGGTCCGGCCCGAGGGGGGGCCGGTCTTCACGCCGGACGAGGTCAAGGCGTTCATGGAGTCCCAGGGGTTCGACCCGGACGAGGAGCTGCTGAACGTCCTCCTGTCGGTCGCGCTCCACACGCTGACCGCGGAGCCGTCCGAGGCGGAGTTCGGGGTCTGGGACGGGCGCGAGATGCTGGAGGCGGTCCGGAAGAGCGGGCAGATCCAGGACTCGCTCGGCGACCTCGGGCGGCGCAAGAACGTGCACGAGCTGGTCAAGCTGCTGAAGCAGAAGGGCGGCGGGAAGCGCGGCTTCGGGCGGATCCGGGGGCTCAGGAACCGGTGGCTGGCCCTGTCCGAGGGCCACATCATGATGGACAACCTGGTGAACCGGATCCTGGCGGAGGCGTACCTCGGCGAGGAGCTTTTCCACAAGGAGTACGGGCAGAACCGCCAGTTCATGCACGACGACGGGACCATCGCGCTCGAGCGGGCGTGGCTGGAGCCCCAGGACATGTCGTACCTCCGCCAGCGCGCCGGGCTCGCGACCGTGACGAGCCGCAGCCAGGGCGAGGCGCAGTACGTCCTGCAGATCCTGGGCATCGGCCAGTACCTCGACGCGGTGGTCGGCCAGGGCGCGGGCGGCATGGGCATGCCGGACGAGGCCGAGTCCGCATGGATCCGGACGCTCGGCGTGGGGGGCGGCACCGCCGCGGACTACGCCACGCGCGTGGGCGAGGCGATCGAGCGGACCCGGGCGCAGGAGGGGCTGGAGAGCACCGTGCGCGTCGCGTACGTGGGCAACTGCGCGGTCGACTCCCGCGGCCTGCCCGGGCTCAAGGACCGCTACCAGCTTACCCCGATCGGCTGCGTGTTCGGCCAGGATCCGAAGGTGCTCCAGGTCCAGAAGGAGAAGGGCGCGGCCGTGGTCGCCCCCGACCCCCGCGTGCTCCTGAAGGTGCTGTCCGAGCGGCCGAGGATGCGGTCCGACCACGGTCACGGACACGGGTACTGATTCTGCGGGGGGGGCTTCGCTACTCGTACCCCGGCACGTTCTCCAGCAGGTTCGCGACGCGCATGGTCTCCGACTCGAAGTGCAGGCATACCGTGCCGGTCGGACCGTTCCGCTGCTTCGCGATGATGATCTCGAGGATGCCCTTGACCTCGGCCTTCTTCTCCTCCTCGCGCTCGTAGTACTCGGGACGGTAGAGGAACATGACCACGTCAGCGTCCTGTTCAATAGCTCCCGAATTATGCGATGTTACGCCATCCGCGAGCCACGTCGCCGCGCCGGGAACGGTCAGGAAAAAGACCTCGTCCTCGCCGTCCGGACGGACCTCGACCACCTCGTCCCAGAACAGGTCGTCCGTCGCTGCGTCGGCCAGCCTATCGCTTCCGACGAGCCAGGCATACTCGGCGGCCACGGAACGGGAGGGCGAGAAGCTGAAGTGGGACGAGCCGCCGTACGCGGTCCCGCGGCTGCAAGCCATCGCACGCTGCGACAGGCCGGCCCCCACGACCTCCCCCCAGGCCTCCCTTGGCAGCGTGTCCACGTTCGTGCTCGCGCGGACGGCCGCGAGGATCCCCTCCATCTCGCACGCCGGCGCCGCACGCGGGCCGAACGCGCCGACCCGCTCCAGGAACCGGCGCTGCTCGTCCGCCCCGGACACCGAGACCGACCACACGCTGCCCGCCGCCGCGGTCGGTTGCCGCACGCGCGCCACGATGCCCAGCCGGAGCAGCAGCGCCGCGACGTCGGCGGCGAGGCCGGGGCTGCACGTCGAGAACGCGATCGCGGACGAGCCGCGTCCGGTCCGGCGCGGCGAGATCGTCCCGTCCGTGGCCCACAGGTGCCGCAGGAGAAGGGCGACCTGCCGGTTCGACAGCCGGAAGGCGGCCGCGGGCACGCGCTTGTCGGGCGAACGCTGCCCCCAGATCCCGAGGTCCCGCAGCCACTTGCCGACGCCCGCGGGATGCCACCGGTTCCCGTTCCCCGCGATGACCAGCTGGTGCCAGTTCCCCCGCCCGGGACAGCGCGTCACGGTCGAGCCCAACTCGATCGCCGCCTCGTAGACCGCCCGGCTGTTCTTCTCGGACGCGGTCGTGTAGCGGAGCGGCTGGTGCGGCAGGTAGCTGCCGTCCCCGATCAGGTGTCCGAGCAGGACCACGCGGCTGTCCTGCCACTCCTCCGGCTCGAGCGGCTCGGGCAGGTGGCGCGCGAGCGCGAGCCGGTCGCCCGGTGCGAGGTCTGCGACCTTCCGGAACCCCTCCCAGCCGAGCAGGCGGTGATCGGCGGTCGCGCGGACGGTGCGCCCGGAGGCGAGCCGCACGCGCCACACCGGACGTCGGCCGACGGACCAGACGCACTCCGCGCGGGTCCGGACGAGCCGTCCGCCCGCGACCGCGACGACCTTTGGCGCCGTCCCCACGAGGTCGCGGATCGGCGTCCGGGACCCGTCCGCGAGGACGACCAGCGTGTCGCCGGTCACGCACTCGCGCAGGTCCGACAGCAGCGGGCGCTTGTCCTTGCCGGGGCGCGTCTCGGGCGCCCGGGAGAGCTGGGACAGGGCGATCACCGGGATGCGCAGCTCCTTGGCCATCGCCTTCAGGGAGCGCGAGATCTCGGAGATCTGCTGCTCGCGGCTGACGCGCTTGTCCGCGGGGTCGATCAGCTGGAGGTAGTCGATCATGACCATGTCCAGCTGGTCCTTCATCTTGAGCCGCCGCGCCTTCGCGCGGATCTCGAGCACGGTCAGCTTGGACGAGTCGTCGATGTAGAGCGGGACGCCGCGCAGCTCGTCGCGCGCCTCCTCCATGCGCGCGACCTCGGCGTTCGCCAGGAACCTGCCCTCGCGCACGCGCAGCGACGAGATCCCGGTCTGGAGGCAGAGCAGGCGGTCGGCGAGCTGCTGCTCGCTCATCTCCAGCGACACGAACATCACGTGGCGGCCCGCGATGCGCGACGCGTTCATCGCGAGGTTCAGCGCGACCGACGTCTTGCCCATGGACGGCCGCGCCGCGAGTATGACCAGGTCGGACGGCTGGAACCCGAGCAGCCTCTCGTCCAGGCGCGTGTACTCGGTCGGAACGCCGGTCACGCCCTGCTGCTCGCGCCGGACCTTCAGCCGGCTTTTCGCGTCGTCGAGCGCGTCGTCGAGCTGGCGGACCGCGCCCTGCCGCCGCCGCTCGCCCGCCTGGAACAGGCGCTGCTCCGCGCGATCCAGGAACTCCTTGGCCTCGAGATCGCCCGCGTATCCTTCCGAGACGGTCGCGGCCGCGACCCCGATCATGTCGCGCACCGCGGCCTTGTCGCGCACGATGAGCGCGTAGTACTCGACGCTGCTCGGCGCGGCCGCGACGCCGACCAGCTCCATCAGGTACCGGACCCCCCCCGCCGTGTCGAGGTCGCCGTGATCGCGCAGCGAGTTCGCGACCGTCACGGCGTCCACGCCCATCGCCTGCTCCTGGAGCCGGTACATCGCCTCCAGGATCCTCTGGTGCGCGGGGTGGAACAGGTCCTCGGGCGTGACGCCCTGCTCCTGCACCGTCACGAGCGAGGTCTGGTCGACCAGGACGGCGCCGAGCAGCGCCTTCTCGGCCTCGGGCGCGTTCGGCGGCTCGCGGTCCCCCGGGCGGAAGGTGGGCGGCTGCCTCCCGCTCCCCGACCCGTCGCCGCGTCCGTTTCCGGTCCGTGCCATCGGGGGCGAGGATACTACATCTGGCGGAGCGGGGCGGGGTCGGTGCCGAGGAGGGTCTTCAGCTTCGCCACGGCCGCGGTATGGAGCTGGGAGATGCGGCCCTCGGTCAGGGACAGGAGGTCCGCGATCTCCTTGAAGCTCATGCCTTCGTAGTAGTAGAAGGTCACGACCTGCCGCTGCCGGGCCGTGAGCTGCTCGATGGCGCGCGCGAGGATGCCCGCGGCCTCGCGGAAGCTCGTCTCCGCCTCCGGGTCCGCGGCGGACGGGTCGCGCAGGTACTGCATCACGTCGCGACGCTCGTCCTCGCCGGCCAGCCCGAGGTCGTCGAACCCGAGCACCACGACCGGCGAGATGCGCGACACCATCTCCAGGTACTGCTCGATCGACACGCCGAGCCCGCCCGCGATCTCCTCGGCGGTCGGTGCGCGGCCGAGCGCGGAGGCGAGCCCCCGCGTGACGTCGGACACCTCGGCCGACGCCCGCCTCGCGGACCGCGTCGTCTGGTCCTGGTTCCGCAGCTCGTCGAGGATGGCGCCGCGGACGCGGATCTCCGCGTAGCGGTCGAACGGGACGCCCTTGGTCTCGTCGAACTGCCGCGCCGCGTTCAGCAGGCCGAGCACGCCCGCGCCGACCAGGTCGTCGATGTCCACGTGGCGGGGGAGACGGGACGCGAGGCGTCCGGCGACGGTCTTCACGAGCGGCAGGTAGCCGACGACGTCCCCGGGCTCCAAGGCGCCTCCTCCGCCGCGATTCTACGGGCCGGATCCGAGGAGTGTCAAACTCGCGCCGGCGTGCGGCCCCCCCCATTCCACGGGTGCGCGCCGTCACGGCACCAGCGGCGAGGACGCGGCCGGGACCTCGTTCGGGGACATCGAGCGGGACGGGTCGGCGACCGGCGCCGCGGGCCTGGGCGGGAGCCCAGCCTCCTTGCGGGCCGCGGCGGAGATGCGCGCGGCCGCGGCCATCTCCGGGGTCTGGGCCGGCGCGTTCGTGTCGGCGTGCCCGACGTTCGGGAGACCGCCCGGGGACGCAGGCGGGGGCGGGGGGGGCGCCCTCCGGAGCGACTCGTACAGGGCCCGCGCCTCGGGCGATCCCTCGGCCTCCGCGATCCGGCGGATCTCGTCCAGCCGCGCCTGCTCGGCCGCCGGGGTCAGCACGAAGTCCATGGCGGACCGGGACCGCTGCACGTCCCGCACCAGGTCCTGCAGGCGGTCCAGCTTCTCCGCGCGCTCGCCCGGGGGCAGGGGCGCGGGGCCCTCGCCCGGGATCAGCACCGTCTTCGTCACGACCTTCGGTCCGCCGGGCGCGGCCTCGGCGTCGGTCCCGGACCCGGCCGTCGCCGCCTCCGCGGCGGGCGTCGCGGGCACCGCGGGCGTCGCGGGCGCGGCCTGCTCCGCCGCCTCGGCCTCGGGCCCCCTGCGCGCGTGGACCGCGGCGGCGGCCGAAAGCTCCGCCTCGACCGACTTGCGGCACACGTCCATCGTGACCTCGCGAGGCACGCGGGCCGCCATGTCGGCCACCGTCGCGCAGGCGCCGGCAGGGATCTCGAGCGCATTGCAGCGCGCATAGACGTACGCGCGGCAGCCCTCGTTGACCCCGGGCTTGACCCAGGACCCGGGCTGCGCGGGGACCGCGGCCGCCGCGGCGGCCCCGGCCGCGGGCGCCGCCTCGTCCGGGGTGGCCTCGACCGTCTCGACGTCACGGTGCCTCAGCGCGTCGATCCAGAACGGGAGCGCGACCGCGAGCACCACGAACACGCTGCCCGCGACGAGGGACGCCTTGTAGTACCGCACCCGTCCCTTGCTCTTCGGCACGTAGCGCGGCACGCGCGGGCTCGTCGGACGCTTCGGCTCCGGCACGTGGGCCTCCTTCCGGGCACCGTATGGTAGCACGCGCGCCCGCGGCGAGTCGCGCCGGCCTTCAGTGGGCCGGGCGACCGGGGCCAGGATGCCCGGCGTTTCCGTGTGGTACCATGAGCGGCGATGGAAGGTCCCGCAACGCCCGACATCTCCGTGGTCCTGCCCGTGTTCAACGAGGCGGCGTCGCTCCCGGAGCTGCTCTCGCGGGTCCGCGCGACGCTCGACGCCGACGGGCGCACTTTCGAGGTGATCTGCTGCGACGACGGGTCCACGGACGAGTCGCTCGCGGTGCTGCGGCGCGAGGCTGCCGCGGACGCCCGCGTCAAGGTGCTCGCGTTCGCGCGCAACTTCGGCCAGACCGCGGCGCTCGACGCGGGTTTCCGCGCGGCGTCGGGCCGCGTGATCGTGCCGATGGACGCGGACCTCCAGAACGACCCGGCGGACATCCCGCGGCTGGTCCGGCGCCTCGACGAGGGGCTGGACGTGGTGTCGGGCTGGCGCAGGGACCGGCGCGACCCATTCTTCACGAAGACCCTCCCGAGCCGCATCGCGAACCGGCTCGTCAGCCTGGTCACCGGCGTTTCGCTGCACGACTACGGGTGCACGCTCAAGGCGTACCGCGCGTCGATCCTGCGCGACTTCCGGCTGTACGGCGAGATGCACCGGCTCATCCCGGCCTACGTGAAGTGGGCGGGGGGGCGCGTGGCCGAGGAGCCGGTCGCCCACCACCCGCGCCGCTTCGGCCGGTCCAAGTACACGCTGGCCAAGACGGTGCGCCTGCTGCTCGACCTGCTGACCGTGCGCTTCCTGCTGGCGTATTCGACCAAGCCATTGTATTTCATCGGGAAATACGGCCTGCTGGCGCTCCTGCTCGGCATGCTGGCCGGCGGGTGGGCGGTCGCGAAGCGCCTGGTCTGGGGGCAGCCGCTGTTCACGGACCCGTTCTTCCCGATCGCGATCTTCTTCGGGCTCGCGGGGATCCAGCTCCTGTTCTTCGGGCTGCTCGCCGAGCTGTCGATGCGCACCTACTTCGAGTCCGCGCGCAAGCCGCCCTACCTGGTCCGCGAGACCGTGAACCTCCCGCCCCCGCGCGGCGACGGGTAAGACCGATGTGCGGCATCGCCGGGTTCATCCGACGCGACGTGCCCGAGCCGGTGGACCACGAGGTCCTGCGCCGGATGACGAAGGCGCTGTCGCACCGCGGCCCGGACGACGAGGGCTTCTTCGAGCAGGCCGGCGCGTTCCTGGGCCACCGCCGCCTCTCCGTCATCGACGTGGGCGGCGGGAGGCAGCCGATCGCGTCCGAGGACGGCCGCGTCGTCGTCGTGTTCAACGGCGAGATCTACAACCACCACGACCTGCGTCACGACCTCGCGGCGCGCGGGCACGCCTTCAGGACGCGTTCGGACACCGAGGTCCTCGTGCACATGTGGGAGGACGAGCGCGAGGCCATGGTGGGGCGGCTGAACGGGATGTTCGCCTTCGCGATCTGGGACTCGCGCGACCGCACGCTGCTGCTCGCGCGCGACCGGATGGGCAAGAAGCCGCTGTACTGGGGCCTGTTCGACGGCGAGATGGTGTTCGGGTCCGAGCTGCGCGCCCTCCTCGCGCACCCGTCGGTCCCGCGCGAGGTCGATCCTGGCGGCCTCTACCGGTTCCTGACCCTCGACTACGTGCCGGCGCCGTGGTCCATCCTGCGCGGCGTGCACAAGGTCGATGCGGCCGGCTACGTCCTGTTCAGCGAGGGCGTGGCGCGCGAGGGGCGCTACACGGACATCCGCGTGCCGGCGGACCCGATGCGCGTGAAGCCCGCCGAGGCCGCGACGCGCGTCTGGGACACGCTCTGCCACGCGACGCGCCGCAGGCTCGAGTCCGAGGTGCCGCTCGGCGTCTTCCTGTCGGGCGGGCTCGACTCGGCCGCGGTGCTCGCGGCCATGTCCGCTGACGTGCCGCCGTCGCAGATCCGCACCTTCACGATCGGGTTCGAGGACCCCTCGTACGACGAGTCGGGCCCCGCCCGCGCCGTTGCGCAGCACTTCGGCACCGACCACCACGAGCGCGTGCTGCGCGGCGACGAGGCCGCGTCCCTGGTGCGCGACTGCGCGGGGATCGCGGACGAGCCGCTCGCGGACGCCTCGGTCATCCCGACGTACCTGCTGTCGAAGTTCGCGCGCGAGCACGTGACCGTGGCCCTGTCCGGCGACGGGGGGGACGAGCTGTTCTACGGCTACCCGACGTTCAACGCGGACCTGCCGGGCGACCTGGCCGCGCGCCTGCTGCCGCGGCCCGTGCGCGCGCGCTGGCTCCCGTGGCTCGTGTCGCTGCTGCCGACCTCCGACCGGGACATGAGCCTGCCGTTCAAGCTCGACCGCTTCGTGCGCGGGCTCAGGTTCGGCCGCTACGAGCGCCACTTCGCCTGGATCGGCGGGTTCGCGCCCGAGGACGCGATGGCGGTCTTCAGCGGCGACGCGGCCGCGTCGGTGGCGGGGCTCGCCCCGTACCCGGACTGCTCGTCGCACCTCGCGCACTGCCAGGACTTCCCGGAGGTCGTGCGGCTCGCGTACCTCTATTCGCGGCTGTACCTGGGCGAGGGCGTGCTGGCCAAGGTGGACCGCGCGAGCATGGCGAACGGGCTCGAGGTGCGATCGCCGTTCCTCGACGCCGAGATGGTCCGGCTCGCCTTCGCGCTCCCGCCGCACCTGTCGTTCTCGCTGGCCGGGACCAAGCTGCTCGTGCGCCGGATGCTGGCGGGGCGCGTGCCGCCCGCGATCCTCAAGCGCCCGAAGAAGGGGTTCGGCATGCCGCTCGCGCGGTGGTTCCGGACCGACCTCGCGCCGCTGGTCAACGAGGTCCTGGCGCCCCGCAAGATCGCGCGCGAAGGCTTCTTCCGGCCCGAGATCGTGACGCGGCTCGTGGACCTCCACCGGTCGGGCCGCGCGAACCTCCGCAAGGAGCTGTTCAGCCTCGTCACGTTCGAACTGTGGCTGTCGCGGTACGTGCTCTAGGAGGGCGGCGGGGGCCGGGGCCGTGCACGAGCTTGGCGGTCCGCTTTCGGCGGGCCTAGAATGGCCCTTGCCCCGCTTGGTGGGGGAGGGAAGATGGCAGAAACGACGGAACGGATCAGGGCGGTCGAGGGGGAGGAGGGGCGGTTCTACCGCACCGCCCTCGGACGGCTCGTGCTGGTGGTCGAGCAGACTCGCCAGAGGCGCGTCTGCGTGAAGTACCACGGGCCCTACGGGCTCGGCGAGCGGACCTTGTGGATCCCCGCGGACACCCCGTTGACCCCGGCCCCGGAGGTCACGAGCTTCGAGGCGGACGCGGTCCCGGCGCCCGAGTTCTCGCGGGTGGACGACACGTCGGAGTGGTAGCCCGGGCCGGCGCGCGAATCAGCCGCGGTCGACACCGGTCCCGGCGCCCGCGGGGGCCTCGGGCGTCAGGGTGAACGCGGACTCGAGCCGCGCCGGGAACCACTGCTCCTTCGCCTGCCGCAGGTTCTCGACGCCCATGTCCTGCTCGCGGTTCAGCCACGCGAAGCGCTCGGGCACGATCCGGGCGAACTCCCGCGCGATGAACGGATAGACGCCGTCGCAGTCGCGCGCGGCCTTCTCGTAGTGCACCACGAAGGTGTCGGGGGTCAGCTCCTCGCCGATCGCGAGCCCGGCCACGCGGCCGTCCACCCGCAGGACGCGCCCGGTCACCGGGAGCCGGTCCAGGTGGGCGAGGCAGATGCGGAGCGCGTCGGTCTCGTAGTCGATCCACGGGTTCCCGGTCTGCATGACGCCGTCACGCCACTGGTCCGCGAAGCACAGGCAGTCGAGCACGTCGCGCTCGCCGATCGGCGTGAAGGTCGCGCTGCACGACTCCTCGAAGTGCTTGATGTGGTTCCGCTTTCGAGAGTAGCGTCGGCCCGCGAGGGTCGCGAGGTCCTCCCGGGCGTAGTAGTAGTCGAAGTTCGGCTTGTCCGGCTCGGCCCAGTACGCGCGGGGCGGCAGCGACCGCAGCACGCGCTCCGGCACCATGTCGATCACCGGCGCGTGGCCCCGCGCCGCGAGGTCGTCCATGCAGGCGTCGACGGCGGGGCGCGGATCCCCGGTGCCGACCGGGCACAGGTAGCGCTCGCGGCCCTCCACGTCGAACCGCAGGTAGAGCCAGTCACGGTCCGCGGCCCAGACGGTGCGGTTGCACCCGCGCCAGCAGAAGAGCGTCGCGAACGTGTATTCGCACAACGGGAAGGCCGCGGCGCGGAGCCGCTCGGAGAGGACCTCTCCGTCTTCGAGCGTGACCGGCCGGAAGTCGAGGCCGCGCAGCATGTCAGCCGTGCTTGCCGTTGCGGGGCAGGCGCATGGGCACGTGACCCGGCAGTGGCTCGAACCCCAGGTGCTCGTAGAACGGCACCGTGCCGGGCATGGCCACGAGGCCGATCCACCCGAACCCGCGCCCGACGCACCAGTTCCGCAGGAAGACCACGATCGCGGACCCCACGCCCCGCTTGCGCCATGCGAAAGCGACCCCGAGGTCCTGGATGTACGCGTCCGACACGCCGTCGGACAGCACCCTCCCCATGCCGATCATCTCGCCGCCGGCGTAGGCCGCCGCGAAGCAGGCCGCGCCGCGCACGATGTCCTCGAGCACCTCGTCCCGGTCCTCGCCTTCCCACCAGCCCGCGCTCTTGTAGAGCCGCAGGACCACGTCGAGCGGCGGGGACTCCTCGCGCCTGACCTCGAACTCGGCCGTCACGCGTTCACCCCGGTCGGAGCCGGCGCGAATCATACGCACGCGCGTCCCGCCGTCAACCCGGACGAAGCCTGGAATCCCCTCATGATCGGCAGCCGAAGGGAGTCGGGGAGTTGCGTGCGCGGTGGGCGCCGGGCCAGCGGGCCTCACATCCGGCCCGCGGCCCGGCGCGCCCGGTTTGCGGGGATACCTCAGGGACGAAGCGCGCCGGCAGCGCAGTTGACGCGGTTCGTCTACCTTGCGCCTCCGGGATCGGGTACACTGCCGCCCGCGCGGCCGGCGGGGACTCCCGCGGGAGGTCGGAAGGGTGCACGAGGTCTCGATCGCGCAGCGGATCGTGGAGGTCATCCGGGACACGGCGGACCGGAACGGTGGCGGCCGGGTGGCGTCCGCGGTCCTCCGCGTGGGCGAGCTGAGCTGCGTGGACCCGGAGACCCTGGCCTTCGCGTTCGACCTTTCGTGCCGGGGCGACCCGACGCTGGACGGGTGCTCGCTGCGGATCGAGCGCGTGCCGGCGCGACTCAGGTGCAGGGCGTGCGCGTGGGAAGGCGGGGGCGACCCGTTCGCAGGCTGCCCGGCGTGCGGGGCCCGCGGCTTCGACGTGCTGGATGGCCGCGAGCTGAGGCTTCAAACCATCGACCTGGAGCAGGCATGAGATGAGCGAGATCCCCGTGGTTCGCGACGTGCTCGACGACAACGCGGCCGGGGCGGCGGCGAACCGCGCGAGGTTCGCGGCGGCGGGCGTCTACGTGATGAACCTGATGAGCGGCCCGGGCGCGGGCAAGACCACGCTGATGGAGCGGACCGCCGTGGCGTGCCGAGGGCGGCTGCGGATCGCGGTGGTCGCCGGCGACATCGAGACGCGGCGCGACGCGGACCGCATCGCGCGTCACGGGGTGCCGGTCGAGCAGGTGAACACGGGCGGCGCGTGCCACATGGACGCGCGGATGCTCGAGGGCGCGCTCTCCCGCATCGACCTGGCCTCGCTGGACGCGCTGATCATCGAGAACGTGGGCAACCTGGTCTGCCCGGCCGAGTTCGACCTCGGCGAGCACGACAAGGTGATGATCCTGTCGGTGACGGAGGGCGCGGACAAGCCGGCCAAGTACCCGCTCATGTTCTCGGAGGCGAGGCTGATGGTCCTGGGCAAGACGGACCTGCTGCCCTACGTGGACTTCGACCCGCACGCGGCCATCGCGGACGCGCGCACCCTGAACCCGGACCTCGAAGTGATCCGGCTGTCGTCGCGGACCGGGGAAGGGATCGAGGACTGGATCTCGTGGATCGAGCGCCGCCGCGCCTCCAGGGTCGGCGGAACGAAGGACTGACCATGTGCCTCGCGGTCCCCATGAAGCTCGTCGAGGTGACCGGCGCCGCGGGCAGGGCCGACCTCGGCGGCGTGCGTCGCGCCGTGGCCCTGGACCTCGTGCCGGGCGCCTCGGTCGGCGACTACGTGCTGGTCCACGCGGGCTTCGCCATCCAGGTGATGGACGAGGCCGCCGCGGCCGAGACGATCGCGATGCTGCGCGAGGTCGCGCAGGATCCCGACGCGCCCCCGGGCCCTCCGGGGGACGGAGGTCCCGGATGACCGGTCACGCGGAGTGGCGCGACCCCGTCGCGGTCCGGCGGCTCGCCGGCGAGATCGCGCGTCTCGACCCCGGCCGCCCGGTCAAGCTGATGCACGTGTGCGGGACGCACGAGAACGCGATCTGCCGCCACGGGCTGCGCGACCTGCTCCCGCCCTGGGTCCGGCTGGTCGCGGGCCCCGGCTGCCCCGTCTGCGTGTGCCCGGCCGCGGAGATCGACCTCGCGATCCGCGCCGCGAAGGCGGGCGCGATCGTGACCACGTTCGGCGACGTCGCCCGGGTCCCGGCCCGCACCACGCTGATGGAGGCGCGCGCCGCCGGGGCCGACGCGCGGGTGGTCTACTCGGTCGCGGACGCCGCCCTTTTCGCGGCCGCCAACCCTGGCCGCGAGGTGGTCTTCTTCGCGGTCGGGTTCGAGACCACCGCCTGCACGACGGCCGCGGTGCTCCGGTCCGGCGCGCCGCGCAACTTCTCGATCATCGCGTCGCACCGGTACGTCCCCCCCGCGCTCGACGCGCTGCTCGCGACGCCCGACATCGGGCTCGACGGCTTCCTGCTGCCGGGCCACGCGACCTCGGTGACTGGGCTTCACGCGTACGCCCCGCTCGCCGCCCGGCACGGCGTGCCCATGGTCGTCGGCGGCTTCGAGCCGGTGGACGTGATGGTGGCCCTGCGGGACCTGCTGGCCCGGGTCGGGGACGGCCGGGGCGAGGCCGCGAACGCCTACCGGCGCGCGGTGCGGGACGACGGCAACCCCGCGGCCATGTCCGCGATCTTCGACGTGTTCGAGCTGCGCGACGCGGCCTGGCGCGGGATCGGGACCATCCCCGGCTCCGGGCTCGGGCTCGCGCCTGCCCACGCCTCGCGGGACGCAACCGCGCGCCTGGGCCTCGCGCCGGACCCGGCGATCCCGGACGCGGAGCCTGGCTGCCGGTGCGGCGATGTGCTGCTCGGCCGCGTCGAGCCGGAGGACTGCCCGCTCTTCGGGAGCGCGTGCGAGCCGGACAACCCGGTCGGGCCCTGCATGGTCGCGATCGAGGGCACCTGCCAGGCGCGATACCGGCACCGGGGGCACGCATGACCGGCCGCGGCGACGTCGTCACCCTGGCCCACGGCAGCGGCGGCCGCCTGACGCGCGACCTCGTCGAGTCCGTGTTCCGCTCGGCGTTCTCGAACCCCGCGCTCGACGCGATGGGCGACTCCGCCGCGCTGCCCCGGGTGGACGGCCGCATCGCGATGACCACGGACGGCTTCGTCGTCAGCCCGGCCTTCTTCCCGGGGGGGGACATCGGGCGCCTCGCGGTCAACGGGACCGTGAACGACCTCGCGGTCGCGGGCGCGGTCCCGCTGTACCTGACCGCGGCCTGCGTGCTGGAGGAGGGCCTGCCGCTCGCGGACCTGCGCAGGGTCGCGGCGTCGATGGCGGACGCGGCGCGCGCCGCGGGCGTCGCGATCGTGACCGGCGACACGAAGGTGGTCGAGCACGGCCACGGGGACGGGATCTTCATCGTCACCGCGGGGTTGGGCAGGCTCCGCGAGGACGCGCCTCCGGGCGAGCGGGCGTTGAGGCCGGGTCACGCGGTCCTGGTGAGCGGCCCGGTCGGGGACCACGGCGCGGTGATCGCGGCGACACGGTCGGGGCTCGACCCGGCGGGGGACCCGGACGGCGGTGTGCGGTCCGACTGCGCGCCGGTCCACCATCTCGTGGACGCGCTGTACGCGGCCGGGGTCAGACCGGTCTTCATGCGCGACCCGACGCGGGGGGGGCTCGCGACCGTGCTCGCCGAGTCGGCGCGCGCGGCGGGCGTGACCATCGAGGTCCGCGAGGACGACCTGCCGATCCGCGACGGCGTCCGCGGGGTGTGCGACGTGCTCGGGCTCGACCCGCTCTACCTCGCGTGCGAGGGGCGATTCGTCGCGGTGGTCGAGGCCGCGGACGCGGCCCGCGCCGTCCTCGCCCTCCGCGCGGTCCCGGGCGGTTCGCTCGCGGCGTCGATCGGGTCGGTAATCCCGAAGGGCCCCGGCCCCGTCCTGCTCCGGACCGGGTTCGGCGGGCGGCGGGTCTACGACACGCTCGCCTCCGACCCGCTGCCCCGGATCTGCTGACATGGGCGCACCCTCCTCGGCCATGCCGCGACGGCTGCGGCTGCTCGTCCGCGGTCTCGTCCAGGGCGTCGGCTTCCGGCCGTACGTGTTCCGGCTCGCCTCGGACCTGTCGCTTTCGGGGTCCGTGGCGAACACGCCCGACGGCGTGGTGATCGAGGTCGAGGGCCGGGGCAGCGCGGTGCGCGCGTTCGCGGACCGGCTGTCGCTGGATCCCCCCCCGCTCGCCCGGATCGACCGGGTCGATGCCGATGCCGTGCCGCCGACCGGCGAGACCGGGTTCCGGATCGCGGAATCCGCCGCGGCCGGCTCCGCGACGACCGCGACCCCGCCGGACGTGGCCACGTGCGACGCGTGCCTCGCGGAGATGAGCAACCCGCGCGACCGGCGGTACGCGTACCCGTTCATCAACTGCACGGACTGCGGACCGCGCTTCACGATCATCGAGGGCGTGCCGTACGACCGTGCCCGCACCACGATGCGCGACTTCCACATGTGCCCGGAGTGCGCGGCGGAGTATGCGAATCCCGCCACGAGGCGCTTCCACGCGGAGCCGGACGCGTGTCCGGTGTGCGGCCCGCGCGTGTCGCTGCTGGACGCGGCCGGGGTGACCGTCTCGACCGAGGACGCGATCCCGGACGCGGCGGCGCGGCTGCTCGGGGGGGGGATCCTGGCGGTCAAGGGGCTCGGGGGCTTCCACCTCGCCGCGGACGCGCGCAACACGGCGGCCGTGACGAGGCTGCGCCGGCTGAAGCAGCGGGACCGGAAGCCGTTCGCCGTGATGGCCTCGGACGCGGCCGGGATTGCGTCGTTCGCGGAGCCGTCAGAGGGCGAGTCCGACCTGCTGCGGACGCCCGCCCGGCCGATCGTGACGGTGCGGAAGCGGCGCCCGTTCCCGCTCGCGGACGACGTCGCGCCCGGGAACCCGACGATCGGCGTGATGCTCCCCTACACGCCGCTGCACCACCTGCTGCTGCGGGAGTTCGCGGTCGCGCGGCCGTCCGTGCCGCCGGTGCTCGTCATGACGTCCGCGAACCCGGGCGACGAGCCGATCTGCCGGGCGAACGACGAGGCCGTGGAGCGGCTGGCCGGGATCGCGGACGCGTTCCTGGTCCACGACCGCGACGTGCTCGCCCGCACCGACGACTCGGTGTTCGCGCACTTCGCGGGCGCGCCGCGGCCGATCCGCCGGAGCCGGGGCTGCGTCCCGCTGCCGGTGACGCTGCCCGTTTCCGGCCCGCCGGTGATCGCGGTCGGCGGCGACCTGAAGTGCGCGTTCTGCGTGACGCGGGGGGACGAGGCGTTCCCCGGGCCGCACGTGGGCGATCTCGCGAACGCCGCGACCTCCGAGTACTTCTTCGAGGCGGTGGACCACCTGTGCGCGCTGCTCGAGGTGAAGCCTGCGCAGATCGCGCACGACATGCACCCGGACTACGTGTCCACCCGGCTCGCGGAGGCGCTGTCCGCGCGTTTCGGGGGCGCGCCGCGGGTCGTGGTCCAGCACCACCACGCCCACGTCATGTCCTGCCTCGCGGAGCACTCGACGACCGGGCCCGCGATCGGGCTCGCCATGGACGGCACCGGGTTCGGGCTCGACGGCACGAGCTGGGGCGGCGAGGTCGTGCTGGTCCACGGCCGCCGCTGGCGCAGGCTCGCGCGGCTCGACACCCTGCCGCTCCCGGGCGGCGACGCGGCGGCCCGCGAGCCGTGGCGCATCGCGCTGGCCGCGCTGCACGAGGCCGGGCTCGCGTCGAAGGCGACGCGCCTTGCCGTGTCGTGGCCGAACGCGCGGCCCGACGTGCTCCGCGCGGTGCTGCGCCTGTCGGCCAAGGGCGGGCTTCCCCGGTCCTCCTCGCTCGGCCGCCTGTTCGACGCGGCGTCCGCCATCCTGGCCGTCCGCGACGTCGCGACGTTCGAGGGCGAGGCCGCGATCGCGCTGGAGCACGCGGCGTGGGAGGCCCCGGTGGGGGGCGACGTCGGGGGCGGGGCCGACGGGGGGACAGGCCCTTACGCCTGCGGCCTCGACACCTCCGCCGCGCCGGCCGGGCCCGCCGTGATCCGCACCGCCCCGCTCCTGGCCGCGCTGGCCGACGATGCCGCGGCCGGCGTGCCGGCGTCGGTCGCCTCCGCGCGGTTCCACGCCTCGATCGTCGAGGCCCTGGCGACGGCGGCCGAGTGGGCCGCCGGCCTGACCGGGGTGCGCGTGGTGGCGCTGTCCGGCGGGTCGTTCCAGAACCGGCTGCTGACCGAGGGCCTGCTCCGCCGCCTGTCCGCGTCCGGCCTGCGCGTGCTCACCCACTCCGCGGTCCCGGCGAACGACGGCGGCCTCGCGCTCGGCCAGGCCCTGGTGGCGCTGCTGTCCTGAGGGGCGCGCCTGGCCGCGACGCCTCCTTTCCGGCGGCGGGTGCGACGCACCGGCCCCGACGGCGGGCGCGACGCACCGGTCCTGACGACGGCCTCGCGCTCGTTCAACGGAAACCGTGACGATGGCGCAGGCGCTTGTCAAAGACGACCTGGCGCCGTCGTGGAGCCGCCGTGGAGCCGGCGCGGAGCCGCCGCGGCACCGTCGTGGAGCCGGCGTGGAGCCGTCGTGGAGCCGGCGTGGAGCCGCCGTGCACCCGCGACGCTATCGCCCGATTCGACGCCAGCGGACCTCGTCCGGCCCTTCGCCGGGCCATGCCTCCACGAGACCCCGCGGAGGCAGCCGGCCCATCAGCAGCACCTGCACGCGGCGGCGGGCCTCCGCATCGCTCGGCTCGTCCCGGTGCACGATCAGCACGTCCCCGACGCGGGTCACGCAAACGTGGTCCATGGCCGGACCTCCTCCTCGCCTGACACTGCTGATATCGGGGTGAGCGGGAAAATGTTACGCGCGGGTCGACGTCGCGAGGATCGCCCGGGCCCATTCCACGACATCTCCGGCCAGTCGCACGGCCACCGTGCACTCGGCCTCGGAAACGGGCTCGCCGGACTACGGGTAGCGCCGCTCCACGGCGTAGGCGGTCAGGATGGCGGCCTGGCGGACCTCGTCGGGGACGTCATGGCCCGCGGCCAGCGCAAGCACGAGCAGGTCGGCAATCGAATGGGTGCGTGCGAACGTCACCCTGCGGCGGACGAGCACGGCCTTGATCGCCTTCTCCGCGGCCTGCTGGGCGTCGAAGCACACGTCCTCGAACAGGACCTCGGGAGCGGTCGGTCCGCAGCGGGCGCGGGCGAGGTTTCGATCGCGCGCGACGCATCCACTCGCCCGGATCCGCCTGGCCGCCGGATTCATCTCGCATGGACCAGCTTCCCTTCGGACATCGCCAGGGGTACCACCGACCAGGGACAGTCCCTTTCCGCCTCCAGGTCCTCCGGACGAAAGACCATGACCTCCACGGCGGCGGGCACGCCGAGGAGTCCCAGGTAGATGTCCTGGGCGAGCTTCCTCCGATGCGGCACACCCGCCTTGACGACCAGGAAATCCCGGTCGCTGTCGGGGGAAGCGTCGCCCCGCGCGCGACTGCCGAACAGGACCACGCGATCCGGGTCGGCGACCGCCACGATCCTTCGCACGATCTCGTCGAGGATGCTGGAATCGGATGCGCCCATGGCCTGATCGTGACCGCGCGTGCCCCCGACGTCAAGGAACCGAACGTCCGCCGGGCGTGTGTCATGGCCCTCCGGGCGTCCGGGGCCGGCGCCAGGCTGAAAGGACATCATGTTGCCTGTTGAGGCGCAGGTGCCAACACTACGGCCATGAATGGAACCACTATTGATCTCCTGACGCCGACCGAGATCGCCGCGCTGCTGGCGCGGCGCGTGCGCGCCCTGCGACTGCGCGAGAACTGGACGCGGGCCACGCTGGCGGCCCGTGCCGCGATCTCGGCCGCGTCCGCGAAGCGCTTCGAGAACACCGGGGCGGCCTCGCTGGACCTCGTGTTGCGGGTCGCGAGCGCGCTCGGGCGCCTCGACGAGTTCGCCTCGCTGCTCGCACCGCCGCCCGCGCGCAGCCTTGCCGAGATCGAGCGCCGTTCGGCAGGCCCGGACCGGAAGAGGGGGCGGAGGTGAAGAAGCTCACGGTACGCTTCACGCGGGCGACCGGCGACTCGCCTCGGGTCGGAACGCTCGCCGAGGATCGCGGCCGGGTCTTCTTCGAGTACGATGAGGACTTCGTCGCCACCGGGCGCTGTGAGCGGGTCCGGGATGCGACGCACCCGCACCACGGCGCGACGAGTCCCCTCGATTCGGGCGGGGATCGCTACATCGCGTCGCAATCCGTGGGGGCGCCGATGGCGCAGACGTCGGCCGCGGGGAGGGGCTCGCCGGCGAGGCGCGCGTTCAGCCAGGCCAGCTCGCGCGGGAACGAGGGGAGGCCGCCGTCCGTGTGGCCCTTGCCGGCGCACTCGAGGTACCGGATCCGGTAGCCCGCGTCGCACAGGCGGGCGACGTCGGTCCGCTCGACCGACGTGATCACGAGGTCGTCCGCCTCGCCGAACTGCACGAAGTAGGGAGTGTCGTTCGCGCGCGGCACGCTCGTGGTCGCGACCGAGTTCTCCGCGAGCCAGCAGCCCCACGGGTCGAGCGAGTCCCAGTCGCCTGCGGCGCCCTTGGCCAGGAAACCGGCCGCGTAGATCTCCGCGGGCGAGGCGGTGTCCTCCAGCACGCGCGGGGAGCGGCAGTCGGTCGCCATGGTCGCAGGGAAGGTCGACGCCAGCATGAGCGGCGGCTGGTCCGTCAGTGCGTCGGCGAGGTCCACGGCCTTGCCGTTCGCGGTCTTGCCGTACCAGGTCCAGAGCGACACCAGGGCACCCGCCAGGGTCTTGCCGGGCAGGCCGAAGTTCGCGAGGCCCCACGTCGCGAGCCCGGTCATGTCGGTCGGGGGCACGGCCGCGACCGCCGCGACGAGCTTGAACTCCGGCGCGTAGTGCGGCGCATAGCGGTCCACGAAGAACACCGCGTGGCCGCCCTGGGACCCGCCGAAGAGCACCACGCGGTCCCGGGCGCCGCGCGTGAGGCCCGGGCCCACGCCCGGCCACGGCCCACCCCCGGCCGCCCCCTCGCCTGCCGCGCCGGACTCCGCCTCGATCGCGGCGAGCGCCGCCCGCGCGGCGTCCAGGCTCGCGATGGCGGTCGGCTCTCCGACGAGGTACGGGTGCAGCGTACCGGGGGGGGACGGAGCCCCGAACGCGACCATCCCGATGTAGTCCGGGAACACCGTGACGAACCCGAGCGACGCGAACAGCGTGGTCCCGGCGGTCGAGGACATCGGGTCGCGCGTGGGCGCGCACTCGTCCGACGCCCCCTCCCACCCGTGCAGCACGATCGCGATCGGCCGCGCCTCGCCGGGCGCCGTCCCGACCGGCACGCCCACGGCCGCGGTCGCCTCGACGGCTTTCCCTCGGTCCTGCGTCACGTACCGCAGCCTGAAGTTCCTGACCCCGTACGGGACCGTCAGCTTGTCGTATCCGGCCTGCTTGATGAGCGCGTTCACCTGTTCCGCGGTCATGTCCGCGAACAGGTCCGCCGGCAGGGTCGCGACGACCTTCCCGACCGCGTCGGGCGGCAGCCACGCATGGGGCTGCGCACCGCAAACGGTCGGGTCGAACGGCGGCGTCCAGGGGGCGTCCGGGGCGGCGTCGGCCGGTGTGTCGGCCGGTGTGTCGGCCGGCGCCTCGTCAGGCGCGTCGCCGAGCAGGTCCGCGGTCGCGTCGGGCCCGCCGCCGTTTCGGGGCTCAATCGCACGGCCCGTTCGCCCGCTGTCTACGCTTCGCAGTCACGGGTCACCCCGTGCCCACGCAAGACTCGCTTCCCGGCTGCGGCCACCTTTGCCGGGCGGGACTCTCACCCGCCGGGTCCATCTACGGGGTTTCAGGGGGGGCTTCTCGCCC